>JAFXSU010000051.1 GCA_017525435.1 Victivallales bacterium | reverse complement strand
CTCAGACCTCAGACCTCAGACCTCAGACCTTTAACCTCTAACCTTTAACCTCTAACCTTTAACCTCTAACCTTTAACCTCTAACCTTTAACCTTTAACCTTCTTTTGGACTCCATCCTGGAAAACCTAACGGTTCCTCAACTGGAAGCCGTCACCCACCGCGACGGTCCGATGATTGTGATTGCGGGTGCCGGCTCCGGCAAGACTCGCGTGGTCACACGACGCATTGCCTGGCTCATCAGCCAGGGCGTTTGGCCCAGCCAGATTCTTGCCATGACCTTCACCAACAAAGCCGCCCGGGAGATGCGTGAGCGTGTCGAGGCATTGGTCGGACAGGCCCCGCGCTCCATCGGTACCTTCCATGGCTGCTGTGCAAGGTTCCTGCGGAGAGACATCGACAAATTGGATTGCGGACGCAACCACGATTTCACTATCTACGACGACGAAGAGCAGAAGACGCTCCTCAAACAGTGCATCAAAGCCGCCGGAAAAATCCCCCGCGGTCTGACGCCTTCACTCCTCTCCACCGCCATCTCAAACAGCAAAAATGGCCGAAAATCCCTCGCTGCGGCACTTCAGGACGACGACTACCTGGATCTCCTGCCCGTCATCGAGAAAATCGCCGAAGACTACGAAAAACGCCTCCAGGAATGCAACGCCGTGGACTTCGACGACCTTCTGCTCCTCACCGTCCGGCTCCTCGAGGAAGTCCCCGGCATGGCGGATATCTACCACAACCGCTTCCGATATCTGCTGGTCGATGAGTACCAGGACACCAACCACCTTCAGTACCAGCTGATCATGCGGCTGGCCAACGAGGAGCAGAACGTCCATGTCACCGGCGACCCCGACCAGAGCATCTACTCCTGGCGAGGTGCCGACTACCACAACATCATGTCCTTCACCCAGGACTTCCCCAACGCAAAGCTGGTCAAGCTTGAGCAGAACTACCGCTCCACCCCGACCATCCTCAACGCCGCCAACTCTGTCATCGAGAACAACTCCCGACGGATCCCGAAAGAACTCTTCACCGAGAATGCCGACGGACGACTCATCACCGAACTCCTCGCCCACACCGATCGCCACGAAGCAGAATGGATCGTGCGCAAGACCCGACGGCTGCGTCAGAATGGCCATTCATGGCGAGATTGCGCGGTCTTCTATCGCACCAACGCCCAATCCCGCGTCCTCGAAGAAGCCTTTGTCAAGGCGGGAATACCCTATCAACTCCTCGGGGGGCTGCGCTTCTACGAGCGCAAGGAAATCAAGGACTTCCTTGCGTTGTTGCGCATCAAGGTCAACCCCAGCGACGCCGTCGCCTTCGAACGCGTCTTCGCCAACTTCCCAATCTGCGAAGGACTTGGTGGCAAGGCCCTTGCGGAACTCCAAAATGCGGCCGCACTCGCTCACCAGCCAGTTGTCACCTACGCCGCATCCGAGGCCTATCGCGCAGGTCTCAAGGGCCGAAGCCAGAAGACCGAGCGACTTCGGCGGCTCTCCAATTGGCTCCGCCAACTGCTGGAGACGCCCGCCACGCCGGTCGCCACCGCCGTCCAGGAAATCGAGCGTTTCACCGACTTCATGCGTCAGCTTGAATTGCAACATGGGCAAGACAATCTTCTTGAACGTCGAGAAAATGTCCAGAGCTTCCTGGAACGCGCCCAGAACTTCACCAACGACAACCCGGAGGCCGACCTCGCCGCATTCCTGGAGGATGTCGCCCTCGTCGCGGATGTCGATAGCCACGACCCGCAGGCGGACGGCGTGGTGCTGATGACACTTCATTCCTCCAAGGGCCTCGAATTCCCATACGTATTCATTGCCGGAGTGGAGGAAGGCGTCCTCCCGCACGCCCGTGCCACCGCACGCCCAGGGGCCTTGGACGAGGACCTTGACCAACTGGAAGAGGAACGACGGCTCTTTTATGTGGGAATCACACGTGCCCGACGCGCCGTCTATCTCAGCCATGTCGCCCTGCGGTTCCAATATGGCGGCTACAAACCCTCCTCGCCCAGTCGGTTCCTGGAGGAAATCCCCCCCGGCCTCGTGCGCCGATTCTTATATCGCAACGGCGACGAAATCCCCATGCGCTGACGACAAATTCTCTTCAAATATCCCCCGCCAAGGAGGAAATCGGGCGGGGAGAGATTATATTAAAACATTCACTCTTTTTCGGAAAACATCATGGCTCCCAAACGCTTCATCTCTATTCCGCTCACCGCCGAACTCACTCAGATATTGCGTGATATTCTTGGTGCCTTTGGACAAGCGGTTTCCGCCAATGACCTTCACTGTGTCCTAGCGGCAATGAACGCGCCATTGTTCGCACCCTTTCGGCACACCCGCGTCGAAGCCGTCGAAGAACTCCTCGATGCGCTCGTTGCCCAGGGGGAAATCCAACGCACCCCCGATGGCAACTTCCAAGTTACTCCACTGCAAGGAGATGACCTTCGGGAAATCTTCGTCCAGCCGACCTACGTCCATCTCGCCACCGCCATTTCGCAGGCGCTGCCTATTGCCCCGAACCAGCAGGTCGAAACGCGCACGCAGTATCTCCAGCGTGATTTCCGCAACGCCTTCTATGCCCACGATGTCACCCTGCTCAACAACTCCCTCCGGGTCCTCCAGAACCTCTATTCCAACGACCTGGTGGATTGCTCCTGGTTCGATTTCCTTGTTGCCGAACCCATCGAGTGGTTCCGGCAACTCCCTGATACTTTCCTGGCCGCCTTCGGCTGGCAATATCTTCCCGCCGCGATGATTTCCCTGAGGCCGATTCACTCCTTCGTCGAGGTCCTCTACGAACGGCTCACGGCCATGCCGCCTCAGGTCATCTGCTCCCTCATCGACTACGCCATCCTCTGCGGAGACTGGCAAATCATCCCGAAGCTGCTGCGGCAGCTGCCGCAGGGCACCGCCCCACGAGTGACCCGAGTCGCATGCCTTCGATTCTTGACGGGGCGGGACAACGAGGCGGTCGGCCTCTTCATCGATGCGCTGGAGAGCCTGCGCCGTGAAACCGATTCACACCACGCGTATTTCCGCTCCATCAACGGACTCTTCCTGATTTTCGCACAACTTCGGCAGAACACCACCGAAACGCTGAACGGAGCCGCCCAACACGCCCAATTGGGCATGAGCGAGCAAACCCCCTTCACCGAACTCTACCGCATGCTCGATGTGTTCGCGCGCAGTCGTGCCATGCCCGATCTTACGTTCGAAGCGCCAAAATGGATGCTCACACTGCCGGTCACGGACTGTTTCTCTTGCATCGTCCAATATTGGATGACCGGCGATCTTAATGACGAGCAGCGACGATTGCTCAGCCAGTTGGAATCCCTTGCCACACAGGGAAACTACAAATGGCTTTCCGAGGAGTGCGCAGAATTGCGCCAACGCCTTGCGACCACCCGGACCGAGGCACCGGCACACTACCATCCAGGCAATCTGCCCTTCCTTTTGGACTGCATTCCCAACGAAAACAGCTGGAACGAACGCTACAGCCGCATCGCACGGACCATGACCGACCTGCCGACGCGCGGCGCACACCGGCTTGCATGGCAAATCAAATTCGACCAGGCACACGGCGCCCCCATCGTCCGCCCAATCGAACAACATGCAGGAAAAAGCGGCCATTGGTCGCGAGGCCGGCGCTTCATTGGCTATCAGAAAAACAGTTTCGCCACAGCAGGCATTCAGACCGAGGACATCGATTTTGGAGTCGAATTGACCTCGCAGGACAAATTTGCGTGCGATGTGCTCCACAACCTCGAGGAGTTCCAGCGCCAATCCCCACCGCCGTCCCCCGCCGCCATCCAATCCGCCACTGCACAGCTGCTTCAGGCGCTCATCGGCCATCCGCATCTTATTTTGGACTCTGCGGACAACCGTGCGGTCTCCTGCGTGCGCGCCACTCCGCATATCCATATTTCAAAAAATCTCAACTCTTTGCGTTACAGCCTTTTGCCTGCGCCACCAGCCCAGGGGAACCTCCTGGCACAACTCGAAAACGGCTATATCATCGCCGTCTATGAATTCTCGCAGGAAATGCGGAAACTCTGCATGCTCCTGGGCGATGACTTCCAAGTCCCCATCGACGCCACGGAGAATCACTCCTTCATTGTCCGGATAATGCAGAACTTCAACATTGTCTCCGACATCCCGTTGCCTCTGCCCGAATTTGCGCCCACCCCGACACCTACCACGCCCACCCTTCGGTTGATCCCGCAGGATCGCGGACTTATCGTTGAACTCCTGATCAACCCCTTCGCCACCAACAACGACTTCTATGCGCCAGGCGAGGGTCCTGTGGAGATGGTCTGCCGACGGCAGCAGCGACTTGTCAGGCTGGTCCGAGATCCCGAAAGCGAGCGCAAGGCCGCCCAGGAACTCGTCGACAATTGTCCGCAACTCACTGAAGCCAATGCAAAGACGCCTTGGAGTTGGTCGCTGGAAGGCGCCGAATGCTACGAACTTTCGCTTCAGCTCCATTCCCTCGTGGACCGCTGCCATATCCAGTGGCCAGAAGAACACCGATATCTCTGCCGGCGCACGCTCAGCCTGGGAAATGTCTCCCTGAGCACCCAAAGCTACCAGTCGTGGTTTGCCATTGACGGCGAGGCACAACTGGAAGACTCTGCGGGAACGGTCAGCCTCAGCGAACTGATTCAGGTCGTCAATGACAAGAAGCGTTTCGTTGAATTGAGCGACGGGCAGGTGGTCGCACTCTCCGAATCCTTACGACGGCAACTCGAAAAGCTCAGCCGTACCGGCGAACTTACCGGCAGTGAAGACGGGAAGGGGATGCGCCTCCAGGTCTGCCGGTTCCTCGTTCCATTCATTGCCGCCGAGTTGAATGAATTCTCCCTCATCGGGAAGTCTCCCGAATACACCAGTTGGATTCAGCAATATGACGAGGCGATGCAAATCAATCCACCAACGCCCAAGGAGCTCAAGGCCACCCTGCGACCTTATCAGCGGGAGGGATTCCTCTGGCTCGCTCGTCTCGACCAGGCGCATGCCGGAGCCTGTCTGGCGGACGACATGGGACTCGGCAAGACGCTCCAGGCCATCTCGCTGATGCTCGCACGAGCAAACGAAGGCCCCTGCCTGGTCGTCGCACCGACTTCGGTCTGCGCCAACTGGATCTCTGAAATCCAGCGTTTCGCGCCGTCTTTGGAATGCAGTGTCTTCGGCGGAGGCAATCGTGTCCAGACCTTCAAGCGCCTCAAGGCGGGACAGGTACTCGTGACCAGCTACGGACTCCTCCAAAGCGAAAATGCGTCTTTCCGTAAAATCCATTGGCGTGTCGTGGTGCTCGACGAGGCACAGGCCATCAAGAACTCCCATGCCAAGCGCTCCAAGGCCGCCCTCGAAATCAATGCGGATTTCCGCATCGTGACCACCGGAACACCAGTGGAAAACAACCTCACTGAACTCTGGTCCATCTTCAATTTCATCCTTCCAGGCCTCCTCGGTTCACGCGAAAACTTCCAGCGACGATTCGCCGCGCCAATCGAGCACGATGAAAACCATGACGCCGCACTGCATCTGCGCAATATCGTCAGCCCATTCCTGTTGCGACGCCGCAAGGACCAGGTGCTCTCCGAACTACCGCCCAAGGAAGACATCGATTACCTCGTCGAACTGTCGCCAGAGGAGAAGGAGTTCTACAACAAACTGAGAATAAGCATATTAAATGACCTTGAAGCACACCAGGAAAGCGACAACCAACGGCATATCCGTGTGCTGGCGGGAATCACCAAGCTTCGGCTCGCCGTGGACCACCCAAGCCTCGTCGATGGAGGAGCCAATCTGCCCGGCTCCAAGCTCGATGCCTTCATGGCACTGCTGAGGCAAGTCCTGGCTAATGGTCATAAAGTTCTTGTATTCAGCCAGTTTGTTAAATTCTTGTCCATCGTCGGCACGACTTTGGACAACGCCGGGATCGCCTACGAATACCTCGACGGCGGGCAGTCCACCCGCGAGCGCACCGCCGCCGTCAAGAATTTCCAGGAAGGCAATGCGCCTGTATTCCTCATCAGCCTCAAGGCGGGCGGCCTCGGCCTCAACCTCACCCAAGCCGACTACGTCATCCACCTCGACTCCTGGTGGAATCCTGCTGTCGAAAACCAGGCCTCCGACCGCGCACATCGACTTGGGCAGGACAAGAAAGTCACCATCTACCACCTCCAGACCGCCCACACCATCGAGGACAAGATCAAGGCGCTCCACCAGCGCAAGCGCGATCTGGCAGATCAGCTTCTCTCCGAAAGCGATACCATCAAAACCAAATCGCTTGAGGAACTTCTCCGCCTCCTTCGAGAGGAGTAGCACCACAAGGCAGATTTCCGCATGCAACCACTGATTGTCCTAGACTTCGATGGAGTCATCTGCGACTCCGCCCCGGAAAACGCCGCAACCGCCTGGCGAGTCTGCCAGTTCCTGTGGCCGAAGCGTTTCCCGGCGGGACAGGTTCCGACCGAGGCGATTCCACGCTTCTGCGCCGTCCGCCCGTATATGGAGACAGGCTACCAGGCCATTCTGATGACTCGGCTGATGCAGGAAAACGCGCCAGTCGAGCAATATACGACATCGCTGACGGAATATCAGGTGCGCAATTTGGCTCGGCTGGGGCTGACCAAGCCTGAACTTCAGCAGCTCTTCGGTGCCGAACGCGACCACTGGATCGCCACGGACCTGGACGGATGGCTCTCTTATAATAGGTACTATCCAGGCGCAACAGAGGCACTCCGACTCCTGGCCCGAACCGCCCGCATCGTCATCCTTACCACCAAGGAACGGCGTTTTGTTCAGCAGCTCATGCTCCGCGAAGGCATCGACTTTGCCACTGCGGACATCTACGGTCTTCATGAAATCAAGAACAAGGAGACCACTCTCGCCCAGTTCGTGACGAGCGGAGAATACTCCTCCGTCACTTTCGTCGAAGACCGCCTCGCCACCCTCCAGCGGATGCTCCCCGTGCCTGACCTCGCCGAAGTGCGCCTCGCCTATGCGACATGGGGCTACACCACTCCAGAACAACGAGCCGAGGCCACTCGCGAACCTCGCATTGCCTGCTTGACGGCACCTACCGAACTCACAACGCTATCCTGACCAACCCGAGGCACTTGCGAGCGGGTTCTACCCCCTCAGCAACAGCGCCGAATACGCACCATCGTGTTCTTGCGTCGGAAATAGCTGCTCTTCGACGGCCAGAGTAAATTCCGGATGACGCTTCAGGAATCCCCGCACCTGCTTCGCATTCTCCTCCTCCTCGATACTGCACGTGCTGTAAACCAGACGGCCGCCGGAACGCACCAGAGCGCAGCTGCCCTCCAGAATCCGCTTCTGCTCCATGACCAGACGGCTCAGCTCCGCCTCCGCAAAATTCCATCGGACATCCGGACGACGCCGAATCACCCCCGTGTTCGAGCACGGCACATCCAGCAGCAACCCATCCAGCGAGCCATTCGGCAACTTCGGACGCTCCGCATTCTGCTTCTCAATCCGGACATTCGGAAAACCCAAAAGGTTCTCACGCAAGCGCCCAAGACGTTGCTCGGAAGCATCGCATGAATACAGAACTCCTTTGTTATCAAGAAGTTCTGCTAAAATTAGGGATTTCCCCCCGGGTGCCGCGCACAAATCCGCGATGGTCTCGCCCGGATTTGCCCCCAGCATCAGCGGAGCCATCAGCGTCGAGGCGTCCTGAAGATAATACTCCGCAGGGTTGAATTCCTCCGATGACTCCGTTACGAATTCCGTGACCTCGACTGGCCAAGCCACCCTTGCACCGCGGAAGCATCCGCGCCGTCGGCCCGTGACCTTCGCCGGTTCCTTCAGCACCTTCGCGATTTCATCCACCCATGCCTCGCCGTGGACGTTCTTCCAACGCTGGTAAAGCGCCTCTGGCAACTCGCATTTCACCGATGCTGGCGCATTGCCGAGCCACGGATATTGCTGAGAATCACTTAAGATTCTGCGCAAAAGCGCATTGATGAAATTCGCCTCGCCACGGGAAAAGCGCTGTTTCGCCTCATCCACCGCCACGGACACCGCGATTGCTGGCGGCAGCGCATCCAGCGCCAAACTCTCCGTCAGCGCCCACCGCAACAGCCATTTCAGCTCCGGGCGAATCTTCTTGCAATGCGTCGCCACCAGCCAGTCGAAGCCCGCGCGGTGGCGGTTCATGGTGAACCAAAGGTTCTTCGCCAGCGGCGTGGCGCCTTCCAGCGCAACCTCGCCAGGATGACGGCCACTGGTCGCTATCGTCAGAAAATCCCGCAGGCTACGCTGGGCTGTGGTCAGAACGCTTTGGTCTTTTTCCGGCTTCATTGTTTTGATGGAGTATAGTAAGTTCTCGTACCTGAATCATAATTTAATCACTATTGGAGAAACTCCCATGAAAAATCATCTAATCCTCTGCCTCTGCCTCGCTTTTTCCCTCACGACCATCGCCCAGCAACCCGCCCAACGCAACGCCACCGCACTGCTTCAGCAGGCGCTCTCCGCCATTGCAGGAATGCACGCCGATGTCAATATGCTCAAGGACGAGACTACCCGGCTCAATCTCCGTATCGAGGCGCTCGAACAGGAACTCGCCGAACGCGACCAGAAAATCGCCCGCCTCGAAAGCCTCTGCTCCGCCCAGAGCAACCAGATGCAGGCTCAAGAAAAACAGTGGAACAACCGCATCACCGCACTGCAAAACGCCATGGAAGCGGATCGCCAGAATATCCAAAAGCAACTCCAGCAACTCAGTAAAGACCTCAGCAAGGACCTCGCCGCCGCAGCTGCCGCCGCCAAAGCCGCTTCCGCTACCACGCCCGCCAAAAAGTCCACCTACACTGGACAGACGCGCGATTTCAAAGTCGAGTCCGGAGACACCCTCGGTTCCATCGCCAAGGCATTGGGATGCACCGTGCAAGATCTCGTTGAACTCAACAACCTCAAATCTGCCGATGCCATCATTCGCGTGGGCCAAATCCTCAAAGTGCCGTCTAAGTAATAAGTTAATTTACTTATAATAAACAAGTTATATCATTTTACCATGCCGGAATCCCCTGTGACCAACCCCGCCATCCCTCCCGCCGTCCAGCCCCAGAAAGGCCATACCGGCTATGTTGCCCTCCTTGGCCGCCCCAACACCGGCAAGTCCACCTTCCTGAACACCGTATTGGGCTGCCACCTGGCCGCCGTCTCCGCCAAGCCTCAGACCACCCGCAAGTCCATGCTAGGCATCTACAACGATGCAGATTCACAGATTATCTTCCTGGACGCGCCTGGCGTGCATCCCTACCGCATCGCCCTCGATGAGGCGATGTCCGAGGCTGTCAGCAAAGTGACGACCGATGCGGACATCATCGTCTGCCTCATCGACCCCACCCGCGCCCCCGGGCAGGAGGACGGCATGGTCGCCGAAATCGCCTCCGCCTGCGCCAAGCCGGTTTTGTTGGTTCTGAACAAGACCGACGTAAGCACCCCTGCCCAGCGGCAAGCCAGCCTCGACTTCTACCAGCAACGCCTCCAGAATGCCGAGACCTATCTGATGACCGCCAGCGACGCCGCCAGCGCACAGGGCCTCATCGACCGCATCAAGGCACTTCTCCCCATCGACATCTATCTCTATGACCGCGAGGAAGTCACCACCGCCTATGAACGCGACATCGCCGCCGAACTCATCCGGGAAACCATTCTGGAGAAGCTTCATGACGAAATTCCGCACTGCATCGCGGTCACCGTGGACTCCTGGAAGACGATGGCCGAGAATGACTTCCTTGTCCGCGCCACGCTGATCTTGGAGCGCGAGGCGCACAAGGGAATCGTCATTGGCCGAGGCGGGGCAATGATCAAGGCCATCCGCCGCGTCTCTCAGCAGAAGATCTCCGAGCTTTGCCAGGGCGCGAACATCACCCTCGAACTCACCATCAAGGTAATTCCAAATTGGCGCAAGCACAAGCAATTCCTGAAAGACATCCGGCTCTGGGAATAGTCGGAAGCCTCTTCCGCGCCCTGGACCGCATCGCCGCCCCTCCGCTCTGCTTGATTTGCGGGCAAGAAAACGCCTCTGCGCCAGACGGAACCGCCGGGGTCTGTGATGCCTGCAAAGCCGCACTACCGCAATTCCCCGCCAACCGGCGATGCCAACTCTGTGGCGGATTGAATGACACCGCGCTGGAGGTCTGCCACGAATGCGCCACCACCCCGCGGCCCTGGCAGTGTGGCGTCACCGTATTTCCCTATCAGGGAGCGGCGGGTGACCTCGTGCGAGACTACAAATATCACCGCACCACCGCATACGCGCCCTATTTTGCCCGTGCCATCGCCCATCAGTGGCGCACCGCCGAACCGTTGGTCCATCCCGACTGCATCGTCCCCATCCCCTTGCATTGGCTTCGACGGCTTCAGCGGGGCTTCAACCAGGCTGAATTGGTCGCCAAATTCCTCGCCAAAGACCTCGGCATCCCCTGCATCACCCCCCTTAGGAGAAACCGCCAAACCGGTCATCAGGCCCGACTGGATGCCGAGGGGCGACTGCGCAATCTCCGCCGAGCCTTCTGCGTTCCGCCGAGGCTGGCACCCCAAATCGCAGACCGTACCATCTTGTTGATTGACGATGTCTTTACCACCGGTGCCACCCTCTCCGCCGCCGCCGAGGTCCTTTTGGCTAGTGGAGCCCGTGAAATCGCCGTCGCCACCATCGCCCGCGCCTAGGCAGCTCTCCGTGGAATTACGGCGCGGTGAAAGACCGCAAGACAGCGCAATCGCAATAAATCCCCTCGCCTTTCGTTATTAGAGTAATGCATAATTCTCGCCCATTCACCCTCATGGAAGTGATGATTGCCGCGCTCATCTTGGCGACGAGCGTGGCAGCCACCACTGCCATTGTCGGCACTGCCCGCGCCAATATGCTGCGCGAGCAGCGCCGGTGGCTGCGCGAGCATCTGCTCACCAATGCCGTGGAGTTCTATCTGGCCTGCGGACCCGACGCCAATCCCCCCGACGGCCTTCTCCTAGATGGCTATACCTCCTCCTGTGAACTCTTTGATGTCGAAGACCTCCCGGAAGACGCACTTGAGTCCATCCGCGAATGGCGGCTCGGAGAATACCATGTTGTGGTGTTTGACCGAGCCGGAAATATCTTCGCGGAACAATCCGTTCGGAAAATCCTCAAGGAAGACGACCTGGGCTACAACTCGCTGGGAGGGCATTAACAGCATATATGCGATGCCTTCGCCGACCATTCACCTTCCTCGAACTCATGATCGCGGCCAGCATCCTGGCGATGATCGCGGCGGGGCTTTTCGTCTATTCGCAGAACGTCAGTCGCAGCTGGCAGCAGATCATCCGCGAACGCAACCGGATGATTGAGTTGATGAATCTCGACCGAACCATCGATGCTGTCCTGGCCAACGCAGTGCCGTTTATCTGGCGAGACGATGGCTCCGACGCCAAGGAGACCTACCCCTTCATCGTTGCGGACCCCGGCGGCCTGCGCATTGCGTATCTCCATCCCATCCATGATAATATCGAAGGAGGAATACGGTTTGCAGAATTCATCCTCGAAAACGGCGAACTCTACCTGCAATACTCCGACCGCCCCTTCTACGACTGGAACCAGGCCGCCGAACGCACCCAGCGCGTACTCCTCGCAGAGGGTATCGCTGAACTGCGTTTCCTCTACCTCGATTGGAATGACTCCGACGACGACTGGCAAAACCGCGCCCTCTGGCTCGACCAATGGGAGACTTCTGACTCCGAACGAACGGATATCCCGCTCGCCATCGCAATGACGGTGGTTTGGCAGAACGACCGTACCCATACATGGTTCCGCCGCACCCTCGGCAACTCCTTCCGCGAACGCTACGGCAAATGGAATCCCCTCGATGAAGACAAACGATAAATGTTCCGTGCCAGCGGGGAAAGAATCCGGCATGGCCCTCCTGATGGTGATGGGCGTGCTTTCAGCGTGCATGCTGCTCATCTCGCACATCATGCTCGTCAGCGGTGTCGTCAGCAAAGAATCCTATATGATTTCCACCAAGGGGCTTTTGCGCTACCAGGCCGAGTCCGCCGCCGAAACCGCATTTTGGATGCACCTCACCGACCGACGGCTCTACTCCAACCGAACTCTCGGCCAAAGTGAAACCGATGCCTTGCGCGAAAACTCCGATTTCGGATGCTGGATGCTCGACGGCAGACCACATCCCTTCGACAACGACCGCGTTTTTGTCTATCTCCAGTCCGGCGAAAATGGCATCAAGCCTACCTCCCTCGAAAGCGACCTCAAACAAGGCTATGACCTCGCCGACGACGCCGACCTCATCGCCCAAATCGACCAATTCGTCGCCGCCTACAAAGACTATATCGACGAAGACGACCTCCTG
This sequence comes from Victivallales bacterium, assembly GCA_017525435.1. Taxonomy (GTDB): domain Bacteria; phylum Verrucomicrobiota; class Lentisphaeria; order Oligosphaerales; family Oligosphaeraceae; genus RGIG1601. The sequence goes on along the minus strand of JAFXSU010000051.1, from coordinate 649 downwards.
AATGTCAACGGCTACGAGGCAAATGACTACGCTGCAGATGGTTTCCCGACACTCCCCCGTAATGCTCCCATGCAATTCAAGCAGGAGTTCTTCTGGCTTCCCGATTGGAGCTATATCATCCAAGAGGACATCTGCATCATCCCGCCGATGGGCATCACCTACGATTTCGGGAAAAACAAAAAGCCCTCGATATTCTCCGCCTCCGATGCCTCAATCTGCGCCCGGCTTGACATCGCTTTCGATTCCGCCGAACTCGATGCCATCCATGATGCATTGCAACGCTGGAAAGACGACGGCACTCCTCTGGAGGACTCCCTCGATTTCGACTTGCTCACCACCATCAAGGCGAATTTCGACTTCACCGAACCCGGTCTCGCCCTCGTCGCGGCACAGGCATACGACTCCGGCCGTGAAATCCATGCCGGCTACCGCGTCATCCGCGAAGCCAAAGTCGGCTCGCGGACCTTCTTTGCCGACAACAACAAAGAATGCCTGTCCATCTGGGACCGACGTTGGGAATAGGTTAGAGGTTAGAGGTGAAAGGTTAGAGGTGAAAGGTGAAAGGGTTGAGTGGAGGGATCCCGGGATTCCGGTTTCCCGGTATTCCGGCTTGCGGAATTCCGGGATTCCGGTTCCCCGGGAAACCGGG
>JAFXSU010000050.1 GCA_017525435.1 Victivallales bacterium | reverse complement strand
GGATCACCCGCACAACCCTAAGGAAGTACTTGTAACTGAAATCGCGGGACTTGGAACTTGTAACTGAAATCGCGGGACTTGAGACTTGTGACTTGAGACTTGGGACCTGGGACCTGGGACTTGAGGCTTGGGACTTGGGACTTGGGACTTGAGGCCTGAGGCTTGGGACGCGGGACTTGGGATGATTTTAACCTCTAACCTTTAACCTCTAACCTTTAACCTTTAACCTTTAACCTCCACCTTTCCATATAGGGAGGCAAAGCCCCCACCCCCTACAAAATTTAATGTAATCCTCTTTCCAACACCTTTCAAGCCACTCGGCGGGAAAGGAAACGGAATCATAGTTTTCTGATGATTTTCGGGCTGACAAGGCTACCCAAACGCCTCAATAAATCATCTAAAATTTTACGCAACAGATTACTAACAAATAAATTAGAGCAAATACAACAGAACATGAAACACATCTTGGCTTTTTTCCTTGCCTTGCTGGCTCGCATTGCCTTTCGACTGCGTTATCGCATTACCATTCGCGGACTATCTGCCATCAATGACCGCAAAGGTGTCCTCTTTTTACCGAACCATCCGGCACTCATTGACCCGCTTCTGCTCAATGGCATTCTTTGGAACCGCTTTCATCCACGTGCCTTGGCCGATGAGAAATATCTCAAAAACACCGCCCTCAAATATATATGGAAAGCATTGCGCATTATCCCCTTGCCAGACCTGGGCATTGCAGGGATGACAGGCCATGATGCAGTAGTCGCCCAAATCGGTCGGTGCGTGGAGGCACTACGCACCGGCGACAATCTGCTCTTCTATCCAGCCGGACGAATCTACCATTCCAAACGGGAGAAACTGCGCGGCAACGGCGGGGTCTCACGCATCCTCCAGGAATTCCCTGAAGCCAAGGTGGTTCTAGTGCGGACCACTGGACTCTGGGGCAGTGACTTCAGCCGAAGCAAGGGTTATCACCCAGATTTCGGGCAAGTCGTTAAAAGTCATATTAAACACTTGCTGTTAAGCGGGTTATTTTTCATGCCACGACGCCATGTCACCATTGAGTTCGTGCCACGCCCGGCGGATATGCCAGATGCCGCAGACAAGGAGGCGCTGAACCGCTACCTGGAGAATTTCTACAATGCTACCATGCAACCCAACACCTATGTTCCCTACACCTGGTTCGAGCCACACGGAGCACGCACACTCTCCGAACCCGATGCGGGAAAAGTTGCCGAAGACACTTCACGGGTACCTGACGATGTCCGCACGAAAGTTCTGGCAAAACTGCGGGAACTCACTGGCAAGGAAACCATCCAGGACAACGACACTCTGGGCACCGACCTGGGTCTAGACTCGCTGATCATCGCCGAACTCCAATACTGGGTTGCCACCGAATTCGGACACGAAGTCCCCAGCCCGGAGAAACTACGCACAGCGGCAAGCCTGATGCTCGCGGCAATTGGCGAGATCTCTGGCGTAGAGCCACTTTACCCCGTGCCTCGCAACTGGTTCTTCGAGGACGCGTCGCCCCTGGAGGTCACTGAGGCGAAGACTGTCCCGCACACTTTTTTGATCAACGCAAAGCGTTTCCCGAACCGACCGGTTTGGGCGGATCAACTAAAAGGCGTCTTTACCAATCGCAAGATGGTGCTGGCGGTGATGGCGTTGCGCCCCAGCATTGCAAAACTGGAAGGCGAGCGCATCGGCATCCTGATGCCCGCTACCACTATCGCCACATTGCTTTACCTGGCCACCCAGTTCGCTGGAAAGGTTCCGGTGATGATCAACTGGACTGTCGGCAATCGCAACATGCGCCACTGTGTGGAATCGACTGGGCTGAAATACATCTTGACCTCAGAGGCTCTCATCGAGCGTCTCAAAGGCACGGGTGTGGACTTCAGCGGATTGGAGGATACTCTGCTACCCCTGGAGCGCATTGCCAAAGGCGTTTCCCTCGGCCGAAAACTCTGGTCATTGCTGATGAGCCACATCTGCTGGCGAAGCCTCTGGAACGCACCGGTGCCATCGACTGCTGCGATCCTCTTTACTTCCGGCTCCGAAACCATGCCCAAGACCGTCCCCGTCGTTCACGAGGCCATCATCGCCGACTTGAAGTGCTCCGTATTGGGAATGCATTTTCGGAAAGACGCCTGTCTTCTGGGCATGCTTCCGCCATTCCATTCCTTCGGCCTCCTGCTCAACACGATGTTCACCTGCGTGACCAACATTCGTGTGGTCTATCACCCCAACCCCACCGAGGGCGCCATGCTCGCACGCCTCACATCGGCCTACAAAGTCAATTTCTTCTGCGGAACGCCCACCTTTGTGACCAATATTTTGCGCAACGCAACGCCCGATCAGCTCGAAACCTTGCAGTTCATCGTCACCGGTGCCGAGAAATGCCCGCGCATCACGTTGGACCTGATGCATGAGAAAGCCCCCAATGCGAACCTCTATGAGGGCTACGGCATTACCGAATGCGGGCCAATTGTCTCTCTCAACCAGCCTGGCTTCGTGAAATTTGGCACCATTGGCCGGCTGATGGCATGCTCGGAAGGCGTCGTCACCGACGAGGCCTGCACAAAGCGCCTTCCTCCCAACACCACTGGCATGCTTTTGGTTCGTGGAACCAATATCTTTAAAGGATATTTAAACTATGATGGTCCCTCGCCATTCGTCCAGTTCGAGGGCAAAGAATGGTACCGCACCGGCGACCTGGTGCAGATGGACGAGGAAGGTTTCGTCACCTTCATGGGGCGCCTCAAGCGTTTCGTCAAAATCGGCGGCGAGATGATTTCGCTACCTGCCCTGGAAGAGGTCTTGCTAAGCAAATATCCCAACCCCGCGCTCGACCACGGACCGGCGCTCGCAGTCGAGGCGCTCGGCACCGACGACGCGCCAGTCATCACCCTCTTCTCCACCCTCCCACTGGAACGCGACGAGGTCAACGCCACTCTCCGCGCCAACGGCTTCTCGCCCATCCAGTCCGTCCGACAGGTCATCCAGCTGCCCGAAATCCCCTGCCTGGGCTCCGGAAAGACCGACTACCGAACGCTGAAGAAAATGAGAAATGAGAAATGAGGGATGAGGGGCAAGGGTGAGCGGTTTGCGCTGCAGCGCCGTTGGTGGCGCACGGGCCATTCGCGTTTCTTGCGTGCTCGCGGGAATTTCCCAACCTTGCCCACCGACTCCCCAAAACGCCACTGCCGCCTTGAAAATTTCCCCGGAAACACTATACTAATAAAAAGCATTTATCATTTTCGTGTGTCCTCCTACCAACTTCAACCACAGTCAACCTCCGGCAAGGGAAAAATGAAAAAGAGCTCCAGATTGCTTATTGCCGTTGTGGCCTCCCTCGTCATGATCTGGGCGGGCACGGCATTTTCCGACGATGCGGCGTCCGCGCCTTCCGCCCTCAAGCCCAAGCTTTTCTACGACTTCACGACCTTCAACGACGACGGCACGCTGAAGGACCTCTCTGGCAACGGGCACGACGGTCAGCTCAGCGGCGGCTTTGACGAGGCATTCTACGCCGACCAGAATGGCCTGCTCTTCAACGGCAAGGACACCAAGGTCGTGCCGGCGGACGCCGCGGCGCTCAAGATGACTGGCCGCATGTCCATCTACCTGCGCCTCCGCATCGAGCCGGAGTGGGGCGAGCAGATGGAACCGGCGTCGCCGCTGGTCTTCGGCTCGGTGGACGGCGGCGGCGTCAACCGCAACTACTCGCTCTTCTTCGACCACGGCAACGAGCTGGCCCTCAACATCGGCAAGGGCGACGAGGCATTTACCTTCGCCGTGCCCGGCATTGCGGACGGCAAGGTCCACTCGGTCGTCTTCACCGTCATCGACCACGCCGTGCTGGCCTACTGCGACGGCAAGTGCGTGCTGCGCGAGGAGGGCGCCAACTTGATGCCCGACGCGAAGGTCGGCGGCCCCCTCCTCCAGCTGGGCGCCTGGGGCGCCGGCGCCTTCCTGGGCGAACTCTACGAGCTGGCGCTCTTCGACCATTCCCTGAACAACGGCGAGGTCCTCGCGCTGGCCGGCATCACCGACCCCCATGGCGGAAAGTGCTACGGAAACTTCACCTTCAACCACTCCAACCTGACCCAGCGGCTGGAGTGGCGGCTCGCATTCGAAAATGTCCCGCCCACCGCCAAGGTCCTGGAACTGCTCGTGGACGGACAGCAGGCCTGGCGGAAGGAGCTCGCGCCCGCCGAGGTGGCTGACGCGCGCCTCGGCGCGGAGGGCGAACTGGACCTGTCCAGCCTGGAGGACGGTCGCCACAAGCTGGAGTTCCGTCTGCTGGACGCCGACGGCAAGGTGCTCTACCGCTACGTCGAGCCCCGCCAGACCCGCAGGATGGCCGCCAGCGAGATGTTCGACAACACCATCGGCATCTCCGACGAAGTGATTCCACCGTGGACGCCCATCGCGGTCACCCAGCGCGGCGACAAGACCGAGGTCGCCGTGTGGAACCGCACCTACACCTTTGGCGACGAGCCACTTGCGTATGAAATCTACTCCGGCGCGCAGCTCTCCGCCGGCAGCTCCGGCTACGACCTCGCCATCGACGGCGCCGCGTGCCGCCTCGCCCCCGGCAAGCTCCAGCTCCTCGCGAACACGCCCGCCAAGGCGGAACTCCTCCAGACCGCCGAAAACGATGACGCGGCGCTGACCGCCCACCACAACATCGAGTTCGACGGCTTCAACCGCATCCAGGTCAAGCTGACCGCCAAGCGCGACCTCACGGTGGACCGCCTGCACTTCGTCTACCCCTTGAACCGCAAGTATGTCAAGGCGACCATGCAGACCGTCAACGACGCCGCCGAAATCTCCGGCGAACAGCTATTCGGCTTCCTGCCGGTCTTCTTCCTGGGCGACGAGGAGCGCGGGCTGAGCTACCTGGCCGCCTCCGACCAGCACTGGTACCCCGTGGACCATCCCGCCGCGCTGGCGGTCAAGCCCGCCGACGACGCCACCGTCGTCTTCGAGATGCGCCCGATTGACGCGCCGCTCGCCCTGAAGGCGGGCGAGAGCCTGGAATACGAGTTCGCGCTGACCGCCACGCCGATCCGCCCGATGACGGAGAACGCCTGGTCGAAGCGCATCGTGAACATCCGCCCCTACTGCCGAGAGTTCCGCAGCACCATCGACTGGCGCCGGCGCGGCGGCAAGTCCAACCTCGACTACTACACCGACGCGGGCATGAAGGGGTTCATCATCTGGCGCAACGGCAAGGCCTTCGGCTACCCGCCCATCCCCGGAACCGCCTATTCCGACAACGTCAAGGCGCTGGTGGCGGCCGGACACGAGCGCGGCCTGAAGGTCTTCCCCTACGCGGTCGGATATCTCTTCAGCGACCTGGCCCCCGAATGGAACGAGTCGCGGCTCTTCATCCGCACCCCAAAGACCGACTTCTACCTCGTCGGCGGCGGACTGGAGACCGAAACCGGCCACACCCAGCACACCTGGGAGGTCTGCAACCACAGCAAGTACTTCCAGAACCTCATGCTCTACCGCGTCCGTGACGCCATCCGGGAGACCGACATGGACGGCATCTACATGGACGGCTCCGTCAATACCCGCATCTGCACCGACGAACTCCACGGCTGCGGATACGTCGGACGCGACGGCCAGCGGCGCGGCACCTACAACGTCTTCGGCAACCGCGAGTTGCTCAAGCGCCTCCACACCTTGATCTACCAGCTCAAGGGCGAAGACGGCATCGTGGACCTGCACTTCTCCGTCGATTACAACGCGCCCGCCGCCGCCTGGGCGACCTCGCTGTGGAGCGGAGAACACCTCCTGCCCGATCCATACGCCTTCAAGGCACTGCCGCCGTTGCACTTCCGCATGGCATACACCGGCGTCAACATCGGCGTGGCCTCCGAGCTGCTGCACTACCGCATCGACACCACCTTCCGGGCATGCCTCGCCCTCGCCATCGTCCACGGCGTGCCAATCCGCGCACATGACTACGAGGACATCGACGACGTCGCCGAGCTGTGGCGCGAACGCGAACGCCTCGGTCTCGACGAGGCGCACTTCGTCGGCTACTGGAAGGAGGAATGCCCCGTCGTCGCCAAGCAGCCCGGCGTCTATGTCAGCTGCTATCTCCGCAAGGACAACTCGGTCGTGGCAATCGTGTCGAACCTCACCGAGGAACGACAGACCGTGGAGCTTGCCACCCGCCGCGACGACCTCGCCGCCCCCGCCCCATTCACGCTCGACAGCCAGGACTACCGCGTCCTCGAAATCGGCAAATAATATCCGTGCCCCCGCGTCCTTTCACTTAAAATAAAGGGCGCGGGGGCAACAACGGTCAAGATAAGGGAATTATATACTTGACTTGAATAATTTGTCGCAAGACCATGGGGAGCAAAAGAGGTGAAGCGAGCCGCGCTTTAGCAACGACTCGCCAATAGCCGTAGTGGTGCAAAGCGGAACTCTCGGAAGGAGCACGCCCCACGACCATAGCCCCGCAGGGGCGACGGAATTTACGCGAGGTTCGAATAGCTGCTCTAATAGTTCATTATGATCAGATGCTCTGCTCTCTTGTCGTTTCGGTTCATGAAACTGACAAGATAGGTCTTGTCGAAGGTCTTGATGTTGAGATTATCCTTGGAATATAGCGAATAGATGAAGTCGGTATTTTTGATGACCATCATCCATTTTGCCTTGCAATTGTGGATGAGATAATTGGCAAGCCGTTCTTGGTCTTTGCGCGAAAATTCATTTTTCGCGTATGTGCTGAAATCACTGTCGTATGGCGGATCCAGGAAGACAAAATCCTCGGCACCCGGCTTGTGCTGTTCAAAAAAGTCCTCGAAGTCGAGATTGCATACTGTCGTCCTAGAAAAATGCTCCAGAAGTTTTTCCGAACGATAGTAGTTCAATTTTTCCCGCAATGACTTGTGATTATAGGCAATTCCACCATAGGGGACATTGAACTCGCCATCTTTGTTGTATCGGAACATTCCGCTGTAGGAATAATTCCTGATGAACACGAAGATTGCCGTCGCCAACGAAGGCATTTGCAGCGCCAGCGCGTTGTCATTATATAGTTCACGATAATACATATACAATGCGCTCATAAAGGCCGTTTCGATATTATCGAAGATGTCGCTATCAGGCATCCGCTGTTTGGGAATCTCTATCTTCTTCATTCTTAATATTTTTCGTATCACATTGACACTGAGTTCCTTCTTGTAGGTTTCGAGATGCCATGTAAAGTCCTTCGGAATGACATTGTACAATTCTTCCAGGTTTTCTGAAACTTGACTGGAGAGATAATCTTGCATTTCACTGTCGGAAATAAGATTCTCCCGATAATCGACATATGACTTGACCAAATTCGCATGCTTGGCCGCAAATGCCAATATTTTGTCCCAAGATGCGGCAATCAATTCGGAATATCTGAAAAAATCGGAAATTATATGCTTGAGTTGGAAACACCCGTCTTCTAGTGACTGAATTCATGGTCGGGGCGGCTCCTCTGGGCTCCCCCCCCATGGCTATTGGCGCGTCGCCGCTGGCGAGGTTCGCTTCACCTCTTTAATTTCTCCCATGATCTTACGGCAAATAATCCAAGTCAAGTATGTAATTCCCATAATAATTGGGCCGCGCGTTTCTTGAAAACGCGCGGCTCTGCGAAACGGTGGTGCCTACTTCAGGAAGAGCGTCTGGAAGGCCTTGCGGTTGTGGAAGGAGTCGCCGGTGGGATAGAGCGCGTAGTGCTTGCCGGAGGGAAGGTCGCTGAAGCAGACATTGACCTCCAATGGTGAAGTGTAGTCGAAGAGGCTGATGGGCAGGGCGATTTCGACAGTCCAGTGGTCGTCGTGCTGCACGGTGGCGACCTCGTAGGATTCCGCATTCCAGTCCTTCTGGCTGGGATCATTCTCGTCCCAGATGTTTCCGAAGCGGTTGAAGATGAAATGGAAGAAAT
>JAFXSU010000049.1 GCA_017525435.1 Victivallales bacterium | reverse complement strand
GGTCCCAATCGTCCCACAGGTCCCAATCGTCCCATTTAACCGGCAGCTGTGGCCACGGACAAGAAATTCACTTATTCCAGACAAGCAGGTTTCCGCCAAAAGTCAGCCCCGCTCCAAAGCCGATGGTCAAGATGCGGTCGCCTGTCTGGATACTGCCAGCGCGATACAAGTCGTCCAGCGCAATCGGCACGCTGGCACTGGAGGTGTTGGCCACACGATCAATATTGAGGAAAAAACGTTCCACCGGAACATCCATGTGCCGAGCAACCGCCTCAATGATGCGGCGATTTGCCTGATGTGGAATGACATGCCGGATGTCTGATAGTTTTAAGTTATTTCTTTCCAATAGTTTATATATAACATCCTCCATTGTTCGCACGGCAAATGGGAAAATCGCCTTGCCGTTCATTTGCAGGAAAGGCACTCCTACTGCTCCATCAATGGGGAAACGTGTGCCACATGGACGAATGAGTGCATTGCCCGCTGTGCCGTCGGCTCCCAACACCTCATCGACCAGTCCAGGTTCATCCGAGGGAACCAAGACGGCTGCGCCGGCGCCATCGCCGAAAAGGACGCAGGTAGAACGGTCATGCCAGTCCAGCAACCGTGAAATGACCTCTGCCGCCACGACAAGCACGGGTGCGCCGTGGCATGCACAGTAGCTCCGCGCGAACGCCAAAGCGTAGGGGAATCCAGTGCAAGCGGCATTGAGGTTCACCGCTCCAGCATTCACCGCTCCAATCGCTCCTTGAATCAGACACGCCGTGGTGGGGAAATTCTCATAGTCTGCAGTGCAGGTGGCGCAGATCACCATGCAGAGTTCGTCGGCGGAAATTCCGGCGTCCTCCAATGCACGCTTCGCGGCCATGATGCCCAAATCGGAGCAGTTCTGCCCTTCGACTACCACATGACGCTGTTGTATGCCGGTGTGCGAGACAATCCACTCGTCAGTAGTCTCGAGGCTTGCTTCCAAATCGTGGTTGGTCACTACCTTCTCTGGCAGGTAGGAACCCAGCCCCGCTATGCGGGCAAATGGCTTTTGAGAAAAAACGTTCATCGGGGTAAATTTCACAAACCTCTGAGGCAATTGCAAAATAGGTTTTGCAGTCGCTTCATATATACTATAATTCCATTTTTAGGCTTTTATGATATGCAAGTAGAGAGTTTGACTACTATATTAGGAAGTAATTTCCCTTTACCCCTTTCCGACTGGTAACGCGTCACCTATCATTGCTGCAAGCCTTATGCGCCATATCTTCGCATTGACTGCTCCCTTTTTATTTTTCGCCATGATCCTGCACGCTCAGGAGACTGCGGAGCATTCCTCCGTCGCCGACGCACGGGAAACCCTCCAACAAAGCCTCAATGCACTGCGTTCGACCTACACCGCCGACATCGAATTTGATGCCCCGGAGATGTCAGAACTGGCGACCAAACCGACCATCTCCTATAAACAACGCGTCTTCGAGGACGGCAGCGGAGACATCCAGGCCGACCTGGAGCACTTCCCGCTGCCTGAGGACGCACCGCCCGGCCTGAACGAAATCTCCGCCGGGTTCCTTCATACCGCCGAGGGAAACGCATTGCGACTGGCGAACGAAGCAGTCATGCGCGATGGACAAGGCAACGAAGACGACCCCATCGCACAGATGCTCAACCAGCTCAACGAAATCCCCATCCCCAGCGACGAGGAACTGGCCGCCATGGACCTCCGGCAGGAAACCGAGATCATCGATGACGTGGAATGCCAAGTACTTTCCTGGATTCCTAAAGAATACGATGCCAACGACCCAAAGTCCGTCGCCATGCACTGCGTCGCCTTCGGTGCGGAAGATCATATTCTGCGCTCCTACACCGCCCTAAACGACCAGGGCGAGGAAATGTTCGCCCTTTACTTCAAAAATGTCAACACCAATCCATCTTTTGGGCCGGACGACTTCACCTTTGGCCCCAATGTCAAAGTCACCCACGTGGACAATGACAAGGACTTCGAGCTCGAAGTCAAGGCGCTGTTTATGAGGAAGTTCCTCCAGGCGAGCTTCAAGCCGAAGGGAAAACGCAAGCGCCACACTGCTTCGGTCAACCAAGTGCCAGAGCCAGAACCAGAACCGACGCCGGAGCCCGACATTCCGGAGCCCCCTGCTCCGCCCGAGCCTGTCCCGCCACCGGAGCCAGCACCCCATCCCTCCTACGGAAAACTTGCGGTGGCTGCGGGAGTGTTGTTGGCCTTGTTGATTACTGGCTTGCTGATTTTCTTGCAAAGAAAACGCAGTCAATCATAGAGATTTATATCGATGAGTTGATTGCTACTTCGGCTTTTTCCTGCCACCCTTTCAGGGTTCGTTTTTTGTGGAACACCACCCCGGGTTCCGCTTCGCTCCACCCGGGGCTGAATTCCTACGCCCCTTTGGGGCTTGCCTTTGCATCCAAATCCTTTCCAGAAACTCAACAGTATAGCTCCCTAATCATAGAATATTCTGACCGCAAGGACGCTATTGCAATTTCTCCGCCGCAACACTAGTGGTCTGTAACAGATGAAACCGAACAAAAAAGGTCAGTGCCGGAGCAGATTCTGGATGGGAGGCGAAGGAGCATACTGCGTATGCGACCGAGCGAGCGCCGGAAGATGCCCGGCAATGGGCTATTTTTGTAGATTTTCAACTGTTACAGAGCACTAGCATCACGGCTGGGACAGAAAAATCCGATTTGCATAGCGGACAGTCTCCATCGCATCCCGTGCATAGCAGTCCGCGCCGATGGAATCAGCGTATTTCTGGGTGAGAACCGCCCCGCCGACCACGACCTTCGCGGGCACGCCCTTTTCACGCAGCAACTTGATGGTCTCCGCCATGCTCACAACGGTGGTGGTCATCAACGCACTCAGGCCGATCAGACGGATCTTTTCGTCGATGGCGGTCTGGACAATGCGTTCCGGTGGAACGTCCTTGCCCAGATCCAGCACCTCGTAGCCGTAGTTTTCAAGCATCACCTTCACAATGTTCTTGCCGATGTCGTGGATATCGCCTTTGACCGTGGCAAGGATGATGCGGCCTTTAGCCTGTCGGGTATTCCCCTGGAGCGTCTCCTTGATGACCGCGAACGCGGCTTGGGCCGCCTCGGCGCTCATCAGCAACTGCGGCAGGAAGACAGTACCTTTCTCGTAGCCCTGCCCCACGCGGTCCAGCGCGGGCACCAGTTCCTCGTTGATGATGTCCATCCCCACACGGCCACTCTGCAACAACTCGCGTGTGGCTTCGGCGGCACGTCCGGTCACCCCACGTGCAACCGCCTCTCCCAGTGATAGCGTGGAACCGGAAGCGTTTTCGCCAGTGGTCTTGGGTGCATTGCCAACCGTCGGCGCACTCGTGCCAGGCGTGGCGTTCGCGTAAGCCTCGATGTATTCGGCGCAGTTGGAATCCAGTGCGGCCAGTGCACAGAATGCACGATAGGAAGCCATCATCGCGGCGTTGTTTGGATTGATGATGGCGCAGGAAAGACCGTTCTGCAAGGCCATTGTGAGAAAATGTGCATTTACAATCTCACGCATCGGCAGTCCGAAAGAGATATTGGAAACGCCCAGAATCGTATTGCCATGCAATTCATCCCGCACGCGCCGGAGCGTCTCCAGGGTGACCAGTGCGGAACGCGGGTCACTGGAGATAGTCATGGCCAGGCAATCAATCACGATGTCCTTGCGCGGCACGCCGTAACGGTCGGCGGCTTCGTAGATGCGCTTCGCAATGGCGATGCGACCGTCCGCATTGTCCGGAATTCCCTGCTCGTCGAGCATCAATGCGACCAGCACACCGCCGTACTTGGCGACCAGCGGAAAGACCTGTTCGATGACTTCCTGCTTGCCATTGACCGAATTGACCATCGGCTTGCCATTGTAGTGACGCATTCCGCGCTCCAACGCCTCCTGGTTCGAGGTGTCAATCTGCAACGGCAGTGTCAGAACGCTCTGAAGGCGGGTGACAATCTCCTCCATCATCGCGGGCTCATCGATTTCAGGCAGGCCGACATTCACGTCCAGCACATGTGCGCCTGCGCCCTCCTGGTCGATCCCCTGCTGGAGGATATACTCGACGTCATGCTTGCGCAGTGCCTCCTTGAATTTCTTCTTGCCAGTGGGGTTGATGCGCTCGCCGATGATAATCGGTTTCTGACCGATTTCCACGGCATGCGAGAAGGAGGAGATCACCGTGCGTGCCTTCTCGGTCGCAGGGCAAAACGGCAGTTTCCTCACCGCCGCGACTTCGCGCACGATATGCTCCGGCGTTGTGCCACAGCAGCCGCCGAAGACCTGGACAGGACATTCGGAGGCCATTTTGAAAATCTCCTCGGCGAACTCCTCGGGACCGACATCGAAGACCGTCCGACCATTCTCGGAGCGCGGAAGACCGGCGTTCGGATTCACGATGATGGGCAACGAGGAGATTTCCGCCATGCGTCGGACGATTGGCGCCATCTGCCGAGGCCCCATTCCGCAGTTCACGCCCAAGGCATCCACATGCAGGCCTTCCAATAGCGCGACGGCGGAATCCACGTCCCCGCCGGTCGTCAGTTTCTCCTTCTGGTTGAAGGCCATCGTGGCCAACACCGGCAGGTCGCAGTTCTCCTTGGCGGCCACCACGGCGGCCTTCGCCTCATAGGGATCGTTCATCGTCTCGATAAGCACCAAGTCCACGCCCGCCGCCACGCCAAGGCGCACGACCTCGCCGAAGATTTCAACCGCACGTTCGAAAGGCAAGTCGCCTACCGGTGGCAGCATCTTTCCCGTCGGACCGATGTCCAGCGCGACATACGCATCCTCTCGGCCGGTGCGACGCATCGCTTCGCGCACATTCCCCACGGCGGCTGAAATTATTTCATTTAAGTTATTGAATTTAAGTGAATTAGCACCAAATGTATTGGTATTGATGATGTCGCTACCTGCCGCAAGATATCCCGCATGCAGTTCAATGATGTCCTCTGGACGCGTGAGATTCCAAGTCTCGGGCAGTTCACCGCCCTTCAAACCCTTCGCCTGAAGAATCGTACCGGTTCCGCCATCACAGAAAAGCCACTCGCGGCCTAGTCTTTTTCGTAAATCGTTTTTCATACTTTTGCTATCAAATTGCTCACGCCCGGAACTGGCAGTCTGGACAGCCACAGCGCTCGCAGGGATGATCGACTTGCGACTCCAATGCCGCACCACGATACAGCCCGATCACCGCCGTGACCGACTTCGAAGGCGTCATCAAAAGCGAGTCCAACAGGCATACTCCAAGGTTCTTCGGAGTATTCAAGATGCGAATGAAATCACGCTGGCACTCCAAGGAGAAGTCCCCATAGCCAGGTGAGAAACGCGGACGGCACGCAAGCCCGCGCGCCTGTGCCGCCGACACGATTTCGGCGTTGAGCCGGTCGCAGACCTCCTCCACCAGCGCCGCACCCGCCGCCTGGTAGATGACTGCCTCGCTCATCCGACGAACTTCCGCCTGGCGAATCAGACGGTCCACTTCCGCGCCAATCGTAGCCGCCATCATGCAGACTTCATGACAATTTTGGAGATTTTTTGCCAAATCACGACTTTTTACGACAATTCCGGCAAAATGCAACTCCTCCTCGTCCGTGCATTCCAACGGGAAATACCGATGGATCGTGCGGGGTTCGGCGACTTCCTGAAGCTGTGCCACGCACGTCTCCACCATCATCGACACCTCTGCGGACGGCTCAACTCCGCAGTAGCCGAGGTAACGGAAGACTTCCTTGCGTGGAATGTCGGGCGTCATTTCCAGATTTCCGAGAGATTGCTGAGGATTCCGGCGGCGATCTCAGGCTTGTTCATCGTATAGACATGGATGTGCTTCACGCCATTGGCCACCAAGTCGATGATCTGGTCGGAGGCATAGACGATGCCGGCCTGCTTCATTGCGCCAGGTCGATCCCCAAAGTGGTCCACCATCGCCCGAAACCGCTGAGGGACATTGCTGGCGGAGAGATGGATTGCCCGCTCGACCTGCCTGGCGTTGGTGATCGGCATGATGCCCGCCAGCACCGGCACAGTGATCCCGCGTTCACGAATACGGTAGAGGAAATTATAGAAGATGTTGTTGTCGAAGAACATTTGAGTCGTCAGGAAGGAGAGTCCCGCATCCACCTTGTCCTTCAGATGCGCGATGTCATCCACCTTGTGAGGAGTATCGGGATGGCCTTCCGGATAACAGGCTCCGCCGAGGCAGAAGTCGCCCTGACGTTTGATATCCTGGATGAGTTCATAGGCGTAGTGGTAGTCTTGCGACGGGCTTCCACCCTCAGGGATATCGCCGCGCAACGCCATGATGTTTTCCAGCCCGCGTTCTTGGAATTTGCGAACCATCGTCGCGACATGCTCACGCGTGGAGGAAACGCAAGTCAGGTGCGGCAGCATCGTAATGCCGTAGTTGCGCTGGAGGTTGTCCGCGATGTCCACAGTGAACTCGCTGGTCCCCCCGCCGGCGCCATAGGTCACGCTCATGAAATCCGGCTTCAGCTGCGCAATCGCCTCGGTCGCGGCAGAAATCGTCGCAAAGCCGTCCGCCTTCTTCGGCGGAAAGACCTCGAAGGAGATGGTGACCTTATCCTGCTGAAGTATTTCGCTGATTTTCATAAAGATACGTAGATTGTAGGTTTCACCAGAAGGGTAATGTTGAAAGGCTACACTGGGACACACGAGACATCTGGGACACACGGGACAAGGTAATCGAAAATCACCGCCCCAATCGTCCCACGGGTCCCAATCGTCCCATTTATCCGAGAAGCAAGTTAAAGATATAGGTCCCAAGTTTTAAACCGGGCAACTGTGGAATTGTATAATATAATCTGCGGGAAGATTGTTGAAGCCGACAAGGCGTCACCACAACGCATTCCGTCGGCGGGGCGTCGACGCTACATCAT
>JAFXSU010000048.1 GCA_017525435.1 Victivallales bacterium | reverse complement strand
CTCCTTGAAATGCGGGCCATAGCCGCTGTCGCCGCCAATGTAGATTTGCCGCCCAGACGGCGTTTTCAGCAGGAAGGAGGCCCACAACGCCTTGTTGCGACGCAATCCGCGCCCAGAGAAATGCCGTGCAGGCAGACAATGGATGGTGAAACCGTCGCCCAAATCGGCGCTTTCCCGCCAGTCCAATTCGGTGAGCATCGTCTCGGGGAAGCCCCATCGCTCGAAATGCTCACCGACGCCCAGCGGCAGCAAAACACGCATGATGGAATTTCGTAACTCCTTGACAGCCTGATAATCAAGATGGTCCCAATGGTCGTGGCTGATGAGCAGCCAGTCGCATGGCGGCATGTCCGACGGCTTCCACAAGTCCGTGCCTAGATACGGACGGTTCATCCAGCTGACAGGCGTGGCCTTGTAGAAGACAGGATCCACCAGCAGCCTTTTCCCCTCCACTTGAAGAAGGTATGACGAATGGCCAAACCAGACGATGCAGTCAATATCACGCGGAAGTGATTGCAAATCCGTTTTCTCCGAAGGCACAGGCTGCAAAGGCTTTGTATCCTTGCGCGGCTGCGTGACGAACTCCCACATCGCCGCCAACCCGCTTTTGGAGGAGGTCATCACTTCCGTTTTCACAGGATAGCGGAACTCGCCATCGGCATAGTTTGGCGATTGTCGAATTCGCTCCAGACGTTTACCAGACGGCAGCCGCCCGAACGACGGCGTCTGCAGGAATACGCAACCCGCCAGTAGAAATGCCAGCGGCAAGATGAAGATGATAAGCATTTTGCGTTTTTTGAAGAGTTTGCGTTTCATTTTACACCAAAGACAAGACAATGACCGTTTTGCGAATGGCCTCAAGATATGTCTTTCAATATACAGTCCAACAGCTTTTTCTGCCATTCCGACAACCTTGATCAAGCTGTTCTTCACCGTCATAGCCTTCCTGTTTGTCTTTTTCAGATGTAATTCATGCTAAAATCTCTTGTTTGATGTGTAATGTTTTAGTCAAAATGGGAAAATGTTGACAACTGTTCCCGTCACGAGCGAGAAGAGCAGGACAAAGGCGAAATAGAGCGCGAAATTCTTCGCGCCGAGAACAATCTTCAACGCGCCGAGATTCGTGATTTTCGTGGCTGGCCCTGTCACCATGAAAGCGGTCGCCGCCCCCAGGCTCATCCCTTCGGCGAGCCAATCGCGCAACATGGGAATCGTGCCACCGCCGCAGACGTAGAGCGGGACGCCGACCGTCGCCGCCAACAGCAGTCCAAACTGCTTTTGCGGGCCGAAGAGTTTTCCGACAAATTCGGCGGGAATATAGCGTTGGAAAAGCGCGGAGAGCAGGATGCCGAGGGCAAACCATGGTCCAGTCGCTTTCAAATTGCGTCCGAGATTGAACAAAAAGCGCAGGAAGAGATTCGGATGCGTATCATGCCCGGCCCTTTCCGCAAAACCTTTGAAATTGAAGAAGTTCTTCTCTTTGAAGCAATAATGCAGCAACGCCCCGGCGGCGACACCGCACAGGAAGCACACGATGATGCGAATGCACAACGCGGTCCGCCCCAGAGCGGCGCTGTATATGATCAATTGCGGGTTCAGCAGGATGGAGCTCATCATGAAGGCCGCCAGAAAGTCCTCCTTGAGCCCCTTTTGCGAAAAGGATGCGCAGATGGGAATCGTCCCGTACATGCACAATGGCGAGGCGATGCCAAGGAGGCTGGCGGCAATCCATCCAATCGGCCCTGTCAGACGCTGCCCCAAACGGGCGCAGAGACGGTGGATGCCCTCCTTGGCGAACACCGACACAAGCGACCCCAGCACCATGCCGAGCACCCAGTACCAGAAAATCTGGTGGAACTGCCGGTCGGCATAGTACCAGAGATAAATCGCCTCGCGTTGAAGAATGTCAAGCATACAGGATTACTTGTCCAGGCTGACCAAGCGGTAGCGACGGTTATAGACGCCAAGAGTGTCTGTGTAATCCAGAATATGACGGCCCTGCTGGCGTTCGATGCGCGCCTTCAGGCTCGCTGAATCAGGAGCCTGCCAGACTTTGTCGATGCAGGCCTGGTCGAGCGCCAGAGGGTCGAGGGAGGCGAGAATGCCGATGTCATGCATGTCCGGCTCCGCCGGATTGGCATTGCAGTCGCAGTCCACGCTCAGTCGGTTCATCACGTTGACGAATGCGATGTTCTTGCCGCCGTTCATCGCCTTGCAGACGGCCACCGCCGCCTCGCCCATCGCCTCCAGGAAGGGAATCTGCTTCTCGGTGGCGAAGTCGATACTGCTGTCACTCCTGCCGCCCGTATGGATGATCGCCTTGCCGGATTTTTCCGCACTGGTACCGCTGCCGAAACCGATGGAGAGGTTCTTGAGCGCGCCGCCAAAGCCACCCATCTGATGTCCTTTGAAATGAGACAGTACCAGATAGGAGCCGTAGTTCTTGAAATGCGAACCGACATAGTCTTCCTTCAGGACTTTGCCGTTGACGGGAAGCGTCATGTAGCCTTCTTCATCCAGCAGGTCGAACGGCGCGATGTCAAGATAACCGCGCTCCTTGACAACCTGATGGTGCATGGCGACCGTTGCGCGGCTGCCGCCGTACGCGGTGTTGCATTCCACGATCGTCCCGTTGAGTTTCTGCACGAGATCCTTGATGAGCGCGGGGCGGAGGTGGTTGGTCTTCACCGATTCGCCCGTGCTGATCTTCACGCCGACCTTGCCGTTCGGCTTCCAGCCGAGCGCTTCGTAGGCGCGGACAAGCCCTGCGGGAGAGATGTCCTTGGTGAAATAGACGACGGGAGCCTTCTCGTCGGTCACCTCATAATAACTGGCGGTTTCCGTTGCAGAGGGCTGCGCCACCGCCTGTTTATTTGTATTGTCCACCTTTGCCTTGCTGCATCCAAACAGCACCATCGCCGTCAAAGCCATCCACAAATGCTTTTTCATTGTTCAGTCTCCTTTTTTGTACAATTTACTCGGATAAAAAATTTCTTGTCAAATGAGCGAGATTATCTTCAGCAGGATTTTCCGGCCTCGTATGCCTCCTTGAAGACTGGCAGCGAGCGGACTGCGCCTTTCTCGTATGCGCCTGTGCCATAGATGACTCCGCGTTCCACGGAACCTTCCATGCAGTCACGCATGAAACCGCGCAGCCCCTCCAATGTAGCGGACATCATCTCATG
>JAFXSU010000047.1 GCA_017525435.1 Victivallales bacterium | reverse complement strand
CCGAACCGCCGCCACCGGACACTCCGGTCGGCGAGACAGTCAGCTATCTCTTCCGCACAGGCCGACACGACCTGCAAATCGCAGACTGGGAGCATTACCTCTCGGTGGCGGATGCAGTCTTCAACACTCCAAAATCGGAGTGAAGGCCTTGCATCACATGCCCCGTTGCGGCTGGGAATGATACCGTCTTGAATCCGGGACAAGCGGGACAACCATGACAACCGGGACGCATCTTCCGTCCCATTTGTCCCGTGGGTCTCGGTTGTCCCGGTGACCGCCGCTTTCTCACAAAACAAGTATACCTGAATCGTGAATTTGCGTAAAGGATGTAGCGTCGGCGACTCCCTTCACCGCCTTGCGGCTTGAATACCTCCTGGAAAGCCTTTCAAACACTTAAAAAGATACCATTAACTCGTCATAAACCAACAGGACATAAGGCCGTCACTTTTGTTCGTAAAGTGGCTGGACGGTGCGGTTTCCAACCAGCAGGAGCCAGCAGGAACTGCTGGCGGCGACAAGCGCCCCGACGACGAAAATCAGATGATAACGCGTGTAGGTGACCGCGCCCAGGCAGAGGCTCCAGCCGTGAACCTCCAGCACCCGACCGATTGCTCCCGCCACCAGTGCGCCCAGCATCGCGAAGGTCCCCACGACCATCCGCGAAACCGCAATGTATGTGGCGCGTCCCTCCGGCGGGAGGATTTCCAGCATATAGTTGGTAATAAGCAGGGTATGGGTGGGACCCGCTAGCCCGTTGAGGATTGTCAGGACGAAGACCGCCTTGAGGCCGATCCATGGGGTGAGCAGCATCACCAGCATCGCGCAGCCGACCGTGGTGGAGACGAACATCAGCGGTCGGCGGTTGCCCTTTCGGTCCGCAATACGTCCGGCGAGCATCAGGGTACCCGCGCTCAGCAACCAGGTCACCATGTTCAGGGAGTTGAGGCCAAGCAGTCCGAAGTTGAACTCCTGGAGCAGGAAGATGGAGTAGAAGACGCCGAAGACGGTGCGGCCCGTGGTCCAAAAGGCATTGAAGGCGCACAATCCCCAAAAGGCGGGACTCCGAAAATTGACTCGTGCGTCGTTCCCAGTGGTTCCCCAGGCGAAGACGCGCGCCGGCTGCGGCTGGACATCCGGTATCTGCCGGATGAGCGCGATTGCCAGCAGATGCGAGAGCGCTACCACCGCATACAGCCAGAACGAGGTGGCGGAGAGGCTTCCGCGATAGTCCACTAGAAAGCCGAAGAGCATGCTGAGCGCCACCATCCCCGCGATAGAGACGACGGACTTGACGCTGTAGAACCACCCGCGCATCGGCTTGGGCACCAGGTCGCCAATCCAACTGGTCTCGATGATACCCTGCATGCCCGTCGCCAGCCCCATCACCAGCGAACAGCCAATGAAGAGCGCCCTCAACCAGGGGTGAAAGCGCTCCGGCGCATCGGTCCCCAGACCGGAGAGCGCCAGAAGGATTCCGCCCCCGACTCCGACCCCCAGCGCAAAGGTCATCGCCCTGCGGTTGGAACGGAAGAAATTGAGGACGGGCACCGCCAGCCATTGCAGAAGCAATACCAATGGGCCGAAGGCGCCCATCAGCCCGAAATGCGCGTCATTGCCGTTCAGCGCCTTCAGGATGAAGATGCTGATATTGCCCAGACAATTCTCCTCGCCGGTGAAGAAGAGGTTCGCCAACCCCAGGCGGTAGCGCGAGGCGTTGAGTCGTTTTTTCAACTGCTGGTCATCCATGCTTGTCGGCATAGATTACTTCAGGCGGTAGCGGAAACTCTGCGCATCGGTGGCGAAGCGCGCCTTTCCTGCGTCCACGAGGTCAAGTGGGACTTCAGGCGCGACTTCGGAGCCATCGCGTGCGAGGCGCGTGAGACGCGTGGCGGCGATGCCGCCCAGGGACTCCTCCGCAATGAACGGCACGGGCGTGAGCGTCTTCGCGTCGCCGTCCTTGTGGAAGACATATGCGTTCTCGCAGGTGATTTCGGGGAAGGCGGTGCGGATACCGCGCCCGTCCACGTAGGTGTAGAGCGGTCCGCGCGAGTAGTCCACGCGGTGTCCATCCACCTCGGCGGAATATTCGAGCAACTTTCCCGGCAGGAATGCAACGTAGCCGTATGGCGGCAGCGTCATCTCCTCACCATCCACCTCGACGGTCCATTTGGCTTCGGGATGGCGGTTCACCCAGACCTCCAGACCATTCTCATAGCGCACATAGACCTTGCCCTCGTTGGCGAGGTTCCCGCGCAGCATCTCGGTCGCAGTAAGCAGTTCCTCTCCGCACTCGTAGAGGATTTCGGCGGGTTCGACTCCTGCGTAACACTCCTGGAGTTGGCGCATCATATAGTAGGTCTTGGCGACTTGACGATAGTCTTCCGGCTTGAAAGAATGGATGAGGTTGGAACCCATCCAGAGTTCGTTGCCCTTGTTCCAGAGGTGTCCCATGTTGCCGTGGACAATCTGCGCGCTGAGCATGTAGTCGTTCGAGGCGTTGCCGACCTTGGAGAGATCGTAGCCGTTGAGGTTCTCCAGCGGATTCATCTTGCGGAGCTTGAAGTCCACCAGCGGAAGGTCGTCCGCCTGATTGCACTGTGCATAGTCGGTGTCCAGATAGCCCGCCCAGAAGAAAGCCGCGTTGCCCTCGCTCCAGATGGGACCATGGAAGAGCCGCCGCATCGTCGCCACCGCAACCGCATATTGGCTAAGGACATTATGGTAGGTCGCCGCGCCCTCGACGTTCGGGCTGTAGTCCACCAGTCCCCATGGCGGGGTATTGTTGACCTCGTCGTAGTAGCAGGCGTTCCAGGGGAACTTTGCGAGAAACTTCGGCACGAAGGCCTCCTCCAGACGGGCGATGGCGGCGGGGGATGGCTGGAACTGGCAGTCCCACCCCTCGTTGAAATTACCACTGGTCCATTGGACGAGATTGTCGTATGAGAACTCCGGTCCAAGCGGATGGGTGACACGATTGTCCTGATAGACGCCCACGCGTTTCAGGATTTTCTCCAGTTCGACAATCTGGCTCTGGTACACCTCGTCGCCGATGGCAGCGTAGGCATCCAGCGAACGGCAGATTCGGTTGGAACGGATTGGCGTGCGGAACTGGTGGGAGTGGTAACGCACATAGATGTCGGTCAGGCCGTAGTCCACCATCAGTCGCCAGAACTCCACCTCTGCCCGGCTGGCGGCCGGATCGAGGCTGTCGTACATCCGTGTGCTGTAAATCAGCGTCTTGGTCTCGTCAAAATACTCCGAACGTGGATTCGGGAGATTCGGCAGGACGGACTCCAGGTCGGCGGCGACCGTCAGGAAGAAGCGCTCGCGCATCGGGTTGCGCTCGCCGCGTGCCTTCTTGAGGTAGAGCGAGCCGCCGAGGATGCGGGCAGAGGTCCCCGAGAGGACCTGTGCGCCGACGAGACCGCCGTTCGAGCCACCGTCCACGACCTCGGAGGCCTGGCTGGTGTACCAGTCGGGGAAGAGCGAGACGAAATAGTCATCGGTCACCAGCACGCGTGGGTAGTCCCAGCGGTAGTTCAGGTAGGTGAGTCCGAAGAGCCGCGGCTTCGGCGTGCCCTCCGTGTGTCCGCAGTCGAAGGCGGTGACAGCGGTGCTTTCGGAAGTTGCCGAGATGACCAGCGAACGGCCCTTCGCGGTGAAATCCAGGGTGTATTCCAGCGAATCCTCGCCCTTGGTAAGACTCCAGCGGGTATAGAGGGTATCGCCATCAACAGTGTTTTCCAGAAGCGTCGCCACTGTGTCGGCAGGGGCGAGTTTCGTGCCGCCAAACTCCGCATGCAACCCGCCGCCGACCATCGGGCGGAAGGCCTTGCCGTCGATGGTGACTTCCAGGTCGTCGAGCGTGCCCGTCTTGGGTGTGTAGGCGTAGGTCACAGTGCCATTGGTGCCCTGGCAGGTGAAGAGATACCGCCCGTCTTCCACGGTTAGCGCATTCGTGCATTCTTCATCGCTCGGCGTGGGGAGGATGGACTCTGGTCTGGCGGGAAACGGCATGGAGTTGTCTGCCTTCAGTAGTTTACCGCTGAGAGAGAAATTGCCCAGAAAATCAAAATACATTGCGTCCCCTGACCGAATGCCCTCGGGAATGTCGAAGATGACCTTGGTCAGTTTTGCGGGGAATTTCACCTTTGCGGG
>JAFXSU010000004.1 GCA_017525435.1 Victivallales bacterium | reverse complement strand
TCATTTCACATTGTCAAACCGAGTTCCCGTTCAAGTTCAGATTGTGCGGCGTTGGTGTAGTAGTGCTTGAACTCCTCGGGCGTGGCGTCCCGCTTGAGCCAGGCGGCTTGGAAGAAGCGCGTGGCCATCGTGGGCCACCCGGCAGCATCGGTGCGTTCGGCCAGAAGCATCCCGTAGTCACCGTAGGGGAAGAGATGGAAGGAGAAAGTGACACCGTGGTCGGCCAATGCGTGCATCATGGCGATGGAGCCTTCGACGGGCACAATCTAGTCGGTCATCGTGTGCCAGAGGAAAGTCGGTGGAGTTCTGTCGTCAATGCGATTTGCAGGATCGTATTTGTCTCCCAGCTCTACTACTTTATCGCCGAGAAAGCCCCCGCCGGACTCCAAGTGGCCCTCCTTCTTGTGGAAGGAAGTCACGGGATAGCAGAGGATCATCGCATCCAGACGGGGTGACTGCGCATCGGCTGCATCACCTGCGGAGGCGTCCACCTCCTCTACAATGGCAGTGCCCAGACAGGCGACCAGATGGCCGCCGGCCGAAAAGCCCACCGCCGCCACCCGCTTGGAGTCAATGCCGAATTGCTTGGCATTTGCGCGAATGAGCTTCACTGCACGCGCGGCATCCGCCACGCAATTCGGAAAGACGCCGTCGGGATAGACGCGGTAGTCCAGCACAAAACAATTGTATCCCAACGACATAAAGCGTCGCGCAATCGGCGTGCCCTCCGTGGGTTCGCAGACGCAGTGGTAGCCACCGCCAGGCACCACCAGCATTGCGGGACGCGGCGTGCCATCCGCCGTCGGTTCTTCATGCAGGAAACAGGTGATTGACGGACCGCCCGCCGGAGTGGTAATTTCGGGCTTATTCGGCCAAAGGGGAATCTTGTTCATTGTAAGTCAACGGAAAAGCGATTTTGGTTGTCGCATTGCGCTAACCCATTAATATAATGAATAAAGGTGATTCATACCGCCAAGTGAAACATATTCTTGATTCACGCCCCATGTCCCAGTTACACGGGACACGGGACGCGGGACGCGGGACCTGCGACGCTAGCACGGCTAGGGCGTCGGGGGCGCCAAACGCCAGACGCCGGACGTCGAGTGCCAGCGGGACCCAATCCCCCTGTACCTTGTACCCTTTCTTAGAATTCCAATCGGTAGGTCTGGAGGTGCCAGGGCTGGCCGTTGACTTTGAAAGAGGTCACAGGGGTGGAGGTCTTGCCGATCGGCGTCTCGTCCAGCCGGACGGGCGTGACCTTCGCAGGCTTCGCGAGGCGGATGGTACCCTTCACAGGCTTGTCGGAGAGTGCCTCGACGCGCAGGATGACCGCCCTTCCCTGTCCGTCCTCGGCGGGCTTCAGCGCAGAGAGCGCGAGGTCGCCCTCGATGGTCACAAAACTCTCGTCCTGCGGGAGTTCCTGCTTGGCCATGAACTGCGGAATGGCATACTGGATGGGCACGCCAGCACGAAGGACTTGCGCGGTACGCATCAGGTCCGCGGTGGTGTCCTTGGGGGCGATTGCACGGAAGGCGTATTCGTAGTGCAGCGGCTTGAGGAGCTGTCCGTCAGGCTCGCCGTTGGTGTGGACGGTACGGCGGAAGGAGCGTAGGAGCGTCACCATCAGGTCACCCTCCTCATTGGCAGAGACTTCGTGGAGTCCCTCCTTAGCGATGAATGCCAGCCCACCCTGCTTGTCGCGTTTCCACGCAATCCGCGAGAAATTCTTCTCCAGAGGTTCGCTTTCGAGCCAGTCCTCGGTGGTCCGGCCTTTCTCGCGGCCAGGCTTCCGCTTCAGCACTGCGAAATTCTGGTAGGCGTAGTAGTCGCCTTTGACATACGTGGGCATCACCATGCGCAGACGGTAGTCCTTGATTGTGTTGGTGAAATCCAGTTTCACTTTCACCTCAGGAGCCCCCGCCGCCAGCGTGTAGGTCGCCTTGACCACCAAATCCGCCTGGTCGGGGCTTTCACGCAGGCCATCGTAATGCTCCAGGATGTTGCCCTCGAAGAGCATCTCGCGCGGAAGCGTAAAACGCGTGACCACCTCGAAGGCCGTCTCCGCCGGCCCGTCCGTCACCACGGAGATGCTCTGGACCACGCCACCCGCCACCTGCACGGCGGTGCCTTGCGGCTTCACGTAGTTCCAACCGTCACCGATGTCACGGTCGAAAACGAACTGGTTGAGTCCAGGGAACAACATGCCGGTTTTGAGGTCGTTGATGCAGATGGTGCCGTTGTCATTGACATCCAGTTCCAAGCGACCATTTGACGCGCTACAGCATGAGGTCAATTGGCTGACTTGGTAGCGCACGGGCGTGGCGGACTTGCGAATCTTCAGCGTGGTCCAGCCGCAAGCCTTGAGTTTCACGCGGAACGCGACGGGATAGTCGTCGCAGTTGGTGAAATGCACGCGGTAGATGCGGTGGTTCTGGCGACGGCGAATCGGCGAAGTGAACTGGTAGGGCAGCTCGTTGTCCGCCTCGTCGTAGATGCGGAAGGCGTTGAGGAATTCGTAGCCGAAGGGCTCGCTCCAGGTAGCGGGGTATTTTCCGGCAGGGAAGGAGAGCGTGGCTTCCAGCACCTCGTCGCGAGCGAAGGGAAGCGGGTTGTAGAGACGCAGGAGGTAGTCGCCATTTTCGTCGGCGGGATACTCGAAGAGGCGGATGTCGGTACCCGTCAGCCGTTCGAAGTCCGCGTTGCGTGGATCAAGCAGGAGTTCGTCGGCGACTTGGTCAATCTCCTCGAAACGGGCGAGCATCTGTCGATGCACCGCATCGATCGAGCAACCGCAGATGGAGTCATGCGGGTGGTTCTTAATCAACTGCTTCCAGGCATACTTGAGGAACGGCACGTTCTCCGCATTGCCACGGGCGACCTCAGCGGCCTGCACGATGTCCGCCGACAACTCCAGGCGGTCGGCGCAACGGTCCTCCCACTGCTTGATGTCGTAGCGGCTGGAGAGCGTGTGCGGAATCATCCAGGTGTTGTTCGGCTCCTTCTCGCAGGTGTGGATCAATTCGCCCGCGATCACCGGACGCTTCGCCTTCGCGCCAAACTCGTTGGGAACGATGTCGCGGAAGTCGCTGTGGATGACCTCCGCCTTCGGATACATCTCCTGAATCCACTTCAAGTACTGCGGTGTCTGGTG
>JAFXSU010000003.1 GCA_017525435.1 Victivallales bacterium | reverse complement strand
TCCTGCTGGTGTTTTGCGATTTCCTCAAGGGAGACCTTGTAGCGCCGGATCAGCTCCTCCTGGAAGTTCTCGGTGTCGATGACATTGACCGTGACCAGGATGAGCAGTTCGCTGCGAGCATAGCTGGTACTATCGTTGCCGAAGAGGATTCCCAGATACGGGATGTCCTTGAGGAATGGGAGGCCTGAGCACGAGGTGGTTTCGGTGGTCTGGATCATCCCGCCCAAAAGGATGGGGGTGTTGTCCTCGACGGTGAGCGTGGTGGAGACCTCTTTCTTGTTGAAGTTCGGTGCGTTGGTTCCATTGGTGTTGGTGGAGGAGGCCGCCAGCGAGGAGATTTCCTGCTTGATGGTCAGTTGCACGAGATTTCCGGCGGTGATATAGGGCGTGACGGTCATAATCACGCCGATGTCCTTATATTCATAATTGGTGGAAGTGTTTCCGCTGGAACTGGTGTAACTGGTGGACTCGGTGGGTACGGCGATTTGCTGGCCGTTGTTGAAGGTTCCTTCGGTGCCGCTAGTCACGATGAGCTGAGGTTCGGAGAGGACCTTCGCCTGTCCCTTGCCGGCTACTGCGTTAATCAGTGCGAGCGGGTCGTTTACGCCTTTGCGCAGGATGAGGCTGATGCCATTCGAGGCCAGCTTCTGGAGGGCTTCCAAGTTGGCGTCCTCATCACCGGCCAAAAGTGCCGGAGATCCTGCGCCTGCCCAGCCGCCGCTTCCCATGATGTCATTGCGCTGGAACATCTTGGTTGCCGCGTATGTGACGCCGAACTGGGTATTCTTGTCCAGCGAGATGTCGGTGATGATTGCCTTGATGGCGACCTGTCGCGGGGGAACGTCGTGTCGGGAGAGGAAGGCCTGGATAACCGCCCAGGTGCGCGGGGTGGTCTTGACGGTGAGGCGGTTGCTCTCCTGGTCCGCGAAGACAATCACCTCGGTTTCGAATACGGTGAGGTTCTGCGGGGTGGCATTGTTGGTGGTGTTGTTGCCGTTGGTCCCACGGTTTGCGGTGCTGGTGGTGTTGCGCCGGTTGTTGTTAGTATTGGAGGTGTTGCTTGACGAAGTAGAGAGGTTGTTCGTGGAGTTGGTAGAACGTCGGCTGGAGGAGGAGCTGGAGGAACCCGTGTTGCTGGAGAGCGAGGAGTTGTTGAAAGTGGTGGCGGCGTTGAAGAAAGTCTCCAGCGCGCTGGCCAACTTATCCACGGTCGTGTGCTTCACATTGTAGAAGAAGATTTCCTCCTTGTCCATCATGTCACTGCGGTCCAGGTTTTTGACCCACTTTCCCACCTCCTCGACGACTTCGGGAAGAGCGGCGGAGACTACGATGCATCGCACGCGCGGGAGGGCGATCAGCTTGACAGCACCGCCTGAGGTGCCAGTGCCGGTGGCGACAGGGAAGCCGAGGACGGGCAGGAGGCTCGTCAGCTCGGTGGCCAATACGTCTGCATCGACGTTACTGCAGGCATAGGTGCCGGTGGGCCAGTCGCGTTCTCCCTTGTTGTCCAGGCGGTTGATCAATTCGCGGATTTTTTCGATATTGGCAGGTGCCTCGACGATGATGAGCGTATTGGCGTCGGTCTGGTCGGTCACGGATGCGCCGTCGGTGATGAACGGCCGGATCTGGTTGATGATGTCTGCGCTCTTGCGGTAGCGGATAGGGATGAAGTCCACCACGACATTCGGCTGGCTTTCGCGTGGCGCGAAGAGTTTGCGCTCCTGCGGCATCTTCTCAAAGGGAAGGATATGAATGAAGCCAGTGTTCATGGAGGCGTAGGCACCGGAGAGCCACAGGATATGCTCGAAGGTCTCCCAGGCCTGCTTGGCGGTCATCGTGGTATCCACCGAGAAGGTGACTGCGCCCTTGACCGCCGGGTCAATCAAATAACTGAAATTCAACAGGGACGGCGCGGCGAAGGCGGCTGTCACCTCGGAGATGTCCGCCGCATTGAAGATGGCCTTGACCTCGACTTCCGCATTGGCGTCAGGGAGGTTCTTGATGAGATTGTCTGGATAGGGCTGGAGAAGCGCATCGCCAGTCTCGCGCGACGAGGTTCGCTCAGGGAAGACCACCTTGCGTTCCGTGTCCTTTGCGGCATTGTCCTTGTCAACCGTCGCCTCGACGCCAAGAGGCGCATCATCAAACGTTGCGGCGGTGCGCGTGCGCTTCCCTTTGTCAAAGGGCAATGGGCGTTGCTCGCCGGTGGCGGTCTGCTTGGCATTCTTAGAGGAAAGGCAGCCGGACAGCATTACCATCGCAATGACTGTCAGTAGGAAAAATGGTTGGCGGATAAGTTTCGACATCGTCTTTACGGGGTTGTCGGGCGTTGCGCTGTGCTGAAAGGGGGGTGCGGCTATTCGGCGGGTGGCGGTGGAGTCGGAGCCGCATTCTGGTTCTGATTGTTGACGTTCTGCTGCTGGCGAGCCTGCTGCTGTTGCTGCCGTGCCTCGGCGATACGGCGGAGGCGTTCGGCACGGGCATCTGGCGACGCGGGGCCGCTGGTCCCCCGGTTGTCGGGCGAGGTGTTGCTGGAGGGGGTTCCAGGGGGTGGAGGGGGACCGCCTGGATTGGCATTGGCGGTCGGTTGGGTGGTCGTGGCCTGGGTTGACTGCGGCTGGTCGCGATTCTCCTGCTCAATCCGCCGAGCCTGCTCTTGGGCGATCCGCCGAGCCTGCTCTTGGTGTTTTTGGGCGGTTGCCTGGGAGACCGCTTCACGGCGTTGCGTGGCTTCTTCGCCGATGAAATTGATATACAACTTCACGGTTTCACCGTTGCGGCTGACTTCGACCATCTTTTCATCGGCATTGATGTTTACAAGAAGATAACCCGTTTGGTTGATCTTCTCGCCAACGCGAAAGACTTGTTTTTCCTCGCTCTTGGATTGTGAGTCCGCTGCGGTGTTGGACGGCTGAGGCTGGTTGTTGCGTGGGTTGTTGCGGTCGCGGGGATTGCCACGACGTGTCCCCGGACGGCCGCCTCGTTCCGAGCCGATTTTGCTTCGAAGAATGGCGACCGGAACGGGATCTTCCTCGCCTACCACATTGATTTGGGCAATGCCCACCAGTTCAAACTCGATGTTGCGTGCGGCCAGAGCGGCCTGCTCGATGTTGGTCTGCTCGGCGTTGCCTTCTTCAGTTTCCTCGGTGCGAGTTGGGAAAAAGAGCGTCTGCTTCCAGAGGTCGTCCATTGAGGCGTTGGTGGCCAAAGGGCGTGGTGCAGAGGACTTGGATTCGGCAGGCTTTTCATTGCGTGTCGATGCTTTATGCGTGCTTTCCGCTTCGGGCTTGGCAGGTTCTTCCAGCTGGAGCGGTTTGGGCGCTGGAGTGTTGCGCACCTTAATCGTGCCATAGGCGGCGCCAATGACCAGCGCAATGTTTAAAATGATCCAGGCGAGTCCAGACATTACAAATCGCGATTCTTAAATTTGTAATTCCTAAGAATGAAATTACTTACGTGATGGGTTGGCGCGGCGGTCGGGAACTGGGGAAGGGGACGCCTCTGCCTTGTCCTCATTTAGGCCCAGGAAGGAAAGGGTATCGGCATTCAAGGCATAGATGTGAAACCGCAGGCTGAAATTGACCGACTTGGGCGTGCGTGGGTTGTCCGGCGTGAGTTTTGCGTATTCCCAGCGGAACCTGTTGGCATTTCGATCCTTGCGCAATTGGGTGAAGAACTGTGTCAGTTCTCGCATGGAGATGTTCTTGAAATCGACGGCGAGCGTGACCTCCTGCAAGGCGCTTCCTGGTTTGTCTCGGGCGACATCCACTTTCTGGGTGCCGGAGACGGAGGAAACCTGAGCCATGCGCGTCAATCGGTTGAACTCCGAAGTGATTTCCTGGTCCAGCCGGCTGATGGGACCAGTGGTGATCCAGAAGGGACCGGTGAGTTGTTGCATGCCTTCGATCATCGCCACTCGGTCCTCGTAGGTTTTGCGTGCCACGCCGAGGTCACCGCGCAACGATTTGAGTTCACGTAGTTTTTCCTCCACGCGGCTCTGCGTTGGCAGTTGAATGATCGGAAGGTAGGTGCGGAACACCAGCAAGGTGACCACAATCAATGCGATGATCAACAGGGTTTGGCGAGTCTTCGGCTTCACTGCAATTCGTAGAAATCGTAATTACCCAAGGCGCTAAGGGGCTTCTGGCGGTTCGGGGGGATCCTCGTCCTCCAACTCCTCCGTGTCGTCAAGTTCGTCTTCCAGGTCTTCTTCGGTTTCCTCTTCGGCTTTGGCTTGTCGGCGTTCAGCGGCAAGGCGTTCCGCCTCTTTGCGTTGCTGGACCTTTAGGGCCTCCTCCTCGGCAGGCGTGTCGAAGCGCGCAAGCAGTTCAAAGCGTTGAGTATGATTGTTGCTGTCCTGGTTGTAGGTACTCATGCGCTCGGAGACATCGCCGAGGTAAGGCGAGGCCTCCAAACGGTTGGCCAGTTCGAGGTCTTTTTGCGGACCCTGAACTTGGAAGGAGATGGAGCCGTTTTTCCATTCCAGGCTCTGGGCGACCCAGGCGGGCGCCTTGACTGCCTGGGTGATGGCAAGCAATGCAGTAGGGAAGTCGGGTCCGGTTGGGGTGTTGGCCACCAGTTCGTCTTGGATTAACTTTGCCTTCTCTTGGTCCTTGGGGTCAAGAAGTCTGTTTATCTTGTCCAGTTCAGCACGGGTCTGCTGGATGGCGAGGTCAATTTGACGGATTTGGGCGGCTTTGACGGATAGGTTTCCTGCTGCTGTATATACCACAAGTCCAATCAGATAGATGGCCATGCAAAGGGCTATGGCCTTTAGTGCGATATTTCGGTGTGCCACAAAACGCTCCGGCAACGGAATGAGCGTCTTGGCATCCGTGCTGACACTTTCGGTCAGTGCATAGACGCCCAGGGTGATTGCGGGCACAAATGCAAGCTTTTCCTCTTCCGAAAGCGTGGACAATTTGCCCAGCGTGAAATTCTTCATCGGGAAAGCCTGGTCAAAGGTGACTTGAGTGCCGTCGGCCAGCGGAGTCACCACGCGACCTTGTGGACTGGTTCGATATTCGTAGGCAATATTGTCCAAAATTGTCAAGTTTTGTCCATTTAGTATTGGATCAAGCGCCACCGGAGCCGGCATAATCGCATCAAGGTGATGGAGACCGTCAATGGCCTTCATCCAGCTGGTCCAGTAGTCGTTCTTTATAAAAAAGAGCCGCACGTGTTTGCGCTGATTCTTCTTGTCTTCCACGGGCAGGATGCGGTATCCCCAACGCAGTTGATCGAGGGGGACGGGGGTTTGCTTGCGCAGTTCAAAGGCGAGTGCATTTCGCAGGTCCTCCTGCTTGAGAGCCGGTGCCTTGATATCTGCCATCCCCCAGCCTTGTCCTTGACCGCCGGCGACGATGAAAATCGAGTCGTCTGCCTGAAGTGCACGAAGTGCGTTGAGGACGAGCTCAGCGACCGAGTCGCCATCCTTCCCCAGAATTCCGTGCCAGGACTGGGTGACAGTGCAGTCCTTGCCGGAGACCCCCATGCGCACCGCATGGCAGGAGTTCGGCGTCCAAGTGACGGCAATCGAGTTATTGCGGACAAAAAGTCCCATCGGAGGGAGGTTAAAGGTTAGAGGTTAGAGATTAGAAGTTAGAGGTCCGAGGTCCTAAGAGTCTGAGATCTGCGATCCGAGATCTGAAAACCTCAAGAAAGGTTAGATCAGGTTTCCGTCCCCAGATTCCAATTTCAAGATTCGAAGGCGTTGATGGAGTTCAGGGAATTGCCAATATAACGCAAAGACTGTGGTTTTATTTTGAGATGAAGCGAAAAATCATCCCTCAAGGACAGAAAGGTCGCAGTAATCGGCGAAGCGGTTGATTTCCGAGGCCATGTCCGGTGCGGGCGGTGCAGTGAAGACCATCCGTTCACCAGTGCGGGGATGCTGGAGAGCGAGTTTCCAGGCGTGGAGGAGTTGTCGTTTGTAGCGGAAGGGCGGGCATTGCGCACCGCCGCTGTAAAGAAGATCGCCCAATACAGGATGTCCCAGGTGGGCCAGATGAACTCGAATCTGATGCGTGCGACCGGTGTAGAGCCGAACCTGCAGAAGCGTGCATCCATGTGCTTCACCGACGCGGCGGTATTTGGTGAGTGCCTCCTTGCCACCCTCTTCGCAGACTGTGCGCTTCATGCGGTTCTTCTCGTCACGGCCAATGGGCAGGTCAATGACGCCGAAGCCGTCGCGGAAGTGTCCGCGGGCGATGGCGAGGTAGATTTTGTCCACGTGGTGGTTACGGAAGTCATCCTTGAGTTTGTCGAAAGCGTCGGGTGTCTTGGCGATGACCATCACGCCGGAAGTATCCTTGTCCAGCCGATGGACGATGCCTGGGCGGACATCCTCGTCGTCCGCTTGTTCGCCGAAGGTCTCCGGTGCGTAGTTCAGCAGTGCGGAGACCAATGTGCCCTGTCGATTGCCTGGAGCGGGGTGGACAACCAGTCCGGCTGGCTTGTTGATGACCAGCAGGTCGTCGTCTTCGAAGAGGATGTCCAGTGGAATATCTGCGGCTTGGATTGCCTCTGGCGTTTCGTCCAGCCACCCTAAAATGTCAATGGTCTCGCCGCCTTCGAGTCGCACGCCGACACGGGCGGGCTCGCCGTTCATGGTGATTCGTTGCGCCTCGACACAGCGTTGCAGATAGCTGCGTGAGTGTTCAGGAAAATGCCGAACCAGAAAATGATCAAGCCTCAGGCCAATCTCCTCCGGCGTGACTGAGAAAGTCGCTAATGGCTGTTGAGTCGTCATTTCTGGTGCTTTTTGGCGGGGCGATGTGAGGCGGTGTCCTCCGGGGACGCTGGCATGGCGGTTGGACGTCGCCTCCGCCAGGAGAGAAAGGCGATGATGGCGATGGTGACCGGCATGACTACCAAGAGGGTGGTCCACTGCGCAGGGGTAAGTCCGTCGTGTTGTGGATAGTCTCCACGGAGGAATTCCAGTGCAACACGTCCAATTGAGTACAATAATACGTAGATAAGAAAACGTCGGTGCGTGAACCGCTGTTTGCGCTCCAGCAAGTAGATGATTCCAGCGATGCCTAGGCAGAGCAGGGATTCCAGCAACTGCACGGGGATGACAGGCAAGGGGGCAACGGCATCGGGAGGCAGAAAGCCCTTGACGATTTGCTGATGGAGGACGTCGTTGCCGACTGCGGGATAGCAAACTCCCCAATGCCACGGCATCCCAAAGCAACAGCCGTTGAACAGGCATCCGAGTCGGGCAATGGCGTGTGCAATCGGGAGAACCGGCGCAGTGAGATCCGCTATGTCGCCAATCGACCATTTTCGGATATGGCACATCACAATCAGAATGACTACCACTAGGATGAAACCGCCTTGGAAGACCAGTCCACCCTCCCAGACGCGGAAGATTCCCCAGAAGTCGTCAGCGAAGTAAACATCCCAGAAGCGCCTCACATACTCCAGGCGCGCACCAATGACACCGCCCAGCACGCATACCACCATCACATCCAGCACTTGTTGCTCGGTCAAGTTGAAGCGCTTGGCCCGTCGCATTAGCAAAAAATAGCTGACCAATGTGGAGACTGCCGCGAAAAAGCCATACCACCGGATGACAAACGGACCCAAGTGAATGAATTCTGGTGAGGGAAGATGAACCATTGAGG
>JAFXSU010000046.1 GCA_017525435.1 Victivallales bacterium | reverse complement strand
TGGGACAATTGGGACTCTTGGGACAATTGGGACTCTTGGGACAATTGGGACTCTTGGGACAATTGGGACTCTTGGGACAATTGGGACTCTTGGGAGGGCTGGGAGCCCGAATTCAGGTGGTCCAAGTACTCCTGCCATTCGGAGGGCAAGAGATAGCGTTTCTTGGCGTTGCACTCCTTGCAGGCGGGGACGATGTTCCCGTGAGTGCTGCGGCCGCCTCGGGCGATGGGCACGAGGTGGTCCATTGTGAGTTCCTGTGGCCGGAAGGTCTTTCCGCAGTAGTGGCATTTTCCCGTTGCACGGAGGTTCTTCCACCACTGGGAGTTGCGTAGCTCCTGTGCCTTGGCCTTCTCGCGTTTCACGAAAGCCGGGTCGGCGCGAAAGTCGTCCTGGAAGTCCAGAAACTCGGCGAGATTGGAGTCGTTGAGGATGTCGGTTTCATCGGGCATATTGCACAATGTAATTCTTGTTCTGGATTTTTCAGCAAGTCAGCGATGACCATCTATATTATTTTGACTTTCACCACCAAAACATTTCCTTCAATGAAAAGACACTCTTTCTGGCTTCTGGCGATTTCGTTTGTGTTTTTGGGCATTCGGCTGATTGCCGAAGTTCTTCCTGTGAACGGGGACTTTTCCGCAATCACGGCGGATGGGCAGCCCGCCGGGTGGGTTCTGCATACATGGTCGGGTTTCCAGCCGTTGGCGACGATGACGGTTCTGCCAGGTGCGGACAATGGCAGCAATGCCGTGCGTATTAGTGATATCCGTGGTGAAAGCGGCATGGGCTTCCGGAATGAGAAGCACTTCCCGGCGCGAAGCGGAGATCAGGTTCGGGTGACCTTCCGCGTGCGCGGACGCGGAACTGGCAAGGGAACGGTGGAACTCTACCACTATACGGCGAACGGCTCGTGGAATCCGCCGTCGCCCAGGCAGTATTTCGAGTATTCCTCCGAATGGCGCACGCAGGTCTGCAGTTTCTTCGTGGACAACGGCGCGAAGCCCAAGGGCGAGACGGCGGCCTTCCAAGTCTGTTTCGGAACAAGTGCGGGCATGGAGATGGAACTCTCCGGCATCCAGATTGAACATGAGGATGGTAAATATCGCGGTGACATCCGCTTCCCGTTGGAATGGAAGGTCTTTGGCCCTGTGGACTCAAAGTATGTGCCGGAAGCTGGACAATTGCTGACAATTCCGGACAATTTTGCGGGACTGCCTCCCCAGAATGCGAAGCTGAACAACTCCGCGCTGGATTTTGCGCCGTGTGTGGGCGGCCCCGGCGAGAAGAAGTGCGGTTGGGCGTTCGCGACAATCGAGTCGCCGATCGACTGCGACTATACCATCGGCGCGGGTGGCGACTGGTGGATGGAAATCTACTGCAACGGCGAGAAGATTTTCGACACGATGGGGCCAATGGGCAATGAAAAGGCCCCCGTCGCACCGGACAACTACCTGGCGATGGTGCGCTTGCGCAAAGGCACGAACTGCCTGGCTGCCAAGCTGGTGACTGGTTCCGCCAGTTCCAAACTGCACCTCGCTGGACCGCTGGAACTACGAAGCAACCGCGTGAAGGTGAAGCTGGGGCATATCGACTGGCTGGAGGATTTCGACCAGAAGGAGGTGCAGGTCTCTGGCAATCCCACCGTCATCCAGGGCTATCCCACGCCGGGGCTGCTTGCGCTGACGGGGCAGGGCGTCTTCACGGCATCTGCGACCGCCGTGGACATTGTTCCCGCGAAGAACCGCCTCACGATGCCTGCGGACGCCAATTCCTACCTGGCTTTCGGGATGCGTATCCAGAATTTCGGCGACCCGGCGGCCGATGGCGGCCTTTCGCTGGTGGCGACCTGTGGAGAACGGCACTTCGAGGCCGTCATCGAGTTCCAGAAGAATGCGGAGATGATGCATGTGAAGTTTCTGGAGGGCGGCAATCCCGTGAACTCCGTCGAAGTTCCGACGAGGGTGCTTCCAGCGGATTTCCTGCTGGCCGGAAACCGCGCAGGCGACTACTTCCTGACCGTGGACAGCCTGGTGGACAGCTCCAGTCGCACCTTCCACGGCACCAATACCTTCTTTGCCAACTGCCCGGAGGCAGAGGTCGCCTTGCAGGTGGCGCCGAACTCCACTGTCACGCTGGACAACATTCTCTGCGGAACCGCCGAGAACGACAATGGCGAGACCCGCGTGCCCTTCATCATCGACATCGACCCCGCCTTCGACCCCGACAAGGCGGGCTGGCCGCTGGTCTTTGAGGACGACTTCGACGGACCGGACCTCGACACCGACAAGTGGGAGATGTCTGCCTACAAGTGCAACCCAAAGCTGATGCATTTCAAGGACGGCAAGCTTGTCATCCAGGCCGATTGGAACAAGGACCACACCGCGCTGGAGAGCGTCAGCCTCTGGAGCAAGCCGCGTTTCCTCTACGGCTACTTCGAGGCGCGCGTGAAGTTCCGCAAGGAGCATGGCTGGTGGTCCGCCTTCTGGCTCTGCGTGCCGCAACCTTCCAACGCCTTCGTGGACGGCTTTGAAATCGACATCTACGAGGATTACTACCTGCGGCCGCTGGTTCCCGGCGGTCCACCTCGCGACATTCTGGACCACAACCTCCACATGTTCGCCGGCGGCGGCCTGAAGAGCTGGAATTACGGCAGCCATCTGCCCGGCTCCATCGAGGACTTCTATGTCGTGGGCTGCAAATGGACGCCGTTCGAAATCTCCTACTACCTGAACGGGAAGTTGATCGAAAGCACTGCCAGTCACAGCCCGTACACCAGCGTGACCTTCGACGCCTTCCATCACGGAACCTGCACCATGCCGCTCTCCGCCATCGTCTCCGCATCTCTTGGACGCTCCGGCGGCGATCCCAAGGACGGCCATTTCCCCGACCAGTTCGAGGTGGACTACGTGAAGATCTGGGGCTTCCCGCAGGACGACCTGCCGTCCGTCCAGGTCACCTGCCAGGGCGCGGAGGAATTCATCCTTCCCGAAGGCCGCAAGCTCACCTTCGAGGTCGAGGCGATGCCATCCGAAACATCGCAGGCGCCCATCACCGGCGTCTATCTGATGGACTCCGGGTTCCTGGTGGACTACAAGACCGAACCGCCCTACGAGTTCACCGTCTCGCTTACCCCGAAATTCTACAGCACCACCAATTTCGTGAAACCCGGACGCACCGGAATACCGATTCCTTTCGGCAAAGGCATCCATGCATTCTCCGTGATGGTGCAGGACGCCAACGGGAAGGTCGCCTACAGCAAGCCCGACTGGCACCTCATCTCCCTCCAGAACGGCCGTCAGAGCACGCCCTACCAGGGAGTCGCCGCGACCGTGCCGGGGCGCGTGATGATGTCCCACTACGACGAAGGCGGGCAGGACGTGGCGTATTATGACACCACGCCCGCCAATCAGACCGACAAGACCGGCGCCTTCCGCCCCGGAGAGAGCGTGGACTGCAGTGAAGCCGTCGTGGGCTATGTGGATGCCATGGAATGGATGAATTACACAATAAATGCTTTAAAATCAGGAAGTTATACAATTAAACTCGAATACGGGACGCCTACCGAGGACAAGCGCGTCGTGCTGCTCTTCGTGGATGGGGCGCTGGCTGGCGAGTTCCACCTCGAGGCCCATGAGGGGCGCCACTGGACACCCGACACCATCGCGGAACTCTCCGGTATCCATCTCACGGAGGGCACCCATGTCCTGCGCTTCCTCTTCCTGCGCAGCGCCAACTTCAGCCACTTCGACCTGGTGAAGGAATAGGAAAAGGGGAGTTCTATCGGCCTACGCACCCTGCGTTGTTATACGGAAGCGCGAGATTTCATGTCCGCGCTTCCGCCATATTTCATGATTCTATGCCAAACGAAACTTTTGGGAATGATACAGTTTACTTGCCTGGTTTCCGGGACATCCGGGACACACGGGACAAGGTTATCGCAAGCCAATGTCCCATCCGTCCCGTATGTCCCATCCGTCCCATTTACCCATTAGGCAAGTTAAAGATATAGTTCCCTTTTATTTCGCTTCTCCTTGCGGACAAGTCCGTCGCTATCTTCGGGGATGGATTGCGAGGATTTGTGTGGGGGGCACGCGCCTGCTGAATCTCAAGCTTGATGTCCTTGACGGCAGTTGCGAAGTCGTTTGGAACCTGAAACGCCTATGGCGTGAGTTCGACGATGGCGAAGCAGTGGTGTTTGAGGCGGAGTCGGAGGGTATTGCCGTCCCAGCCGAGGATTTCGCATCCGAATTCACCAAGGTCGAGGGGAGCGCGGCGAGCGTCGATGTGGTTTTCGGAGCGGAGTCGGTAGAGTTCCTGATATTCCGGATCCGATGCGGTGAGGTGTTCTGTGGCATGGGGAAGGGGGGCGGAGACGCCGAGTTTCGGCCAGTCGAAGGTGACGGAGAACTCCTGGTCATCGTGGTCCTTGGCGAGATGCGAGATGACCGCCAGGACACGCGAACGGTCCTCTGCGGTGTAGCAACTTACGTAGATGCCATGGGCGTCTGTGACGGCGACGGGCTTCGTCCAGTAGCCGTGGAATTTTGCCTGTGGGACGCCGAAGGCCTCGTAGATGCGGAAGACTTTGTCCAGCAGACCATAATGTACTCGGTCTTGGGCGAGCATGGTGTTGTGGGGGAGGGTTCCGGCGAGGCCGGCTTGTGTCATTCGGAAGACGTAGAGTTCAGGTTTCTCCTTGCCGCCGCCGTTTTCGGGAAGCAGGACATCGGCGGGGAGATAGACTGCGTTGGTGAGTCCGAAGGGGAGGCTGGAGAGTTCGGTGGCGAACATCTCGATGCCGTAGTTGTCCAGCAAGTCCTTGCCATTGTGGAGCATCGGCGTCGAGGCTTGACGAATGTGCTCTCCGTTGAAGAGCATGGTGGCGAAGTTCATGGCGGGAAGCTGGACGGCATCGGTGTTGTGGAGCTGGATGATGATCTCCGGCTTGCCGAGCTGGTGGAGGAGGAGCGCGACTCGGCGGTAGAACTCGCGAGTGGCGAGGATGGGCCAATGTTCGTCACAGCCGTGTCGGCGGTTGTTGCAGACATCCATCAGCGCGAAGTCGAAATACACGCCGTCGAAATCAAATCGTTTCAGCAACTCCTTAAGTTTCAATTGGAAGAATGCGTTGGCACCGGTGGTCGGGCAGCAGGTGAAGACTTGGTATTTGGCACCCTCGGAGAGGTAGTCCAGCGCGACACGCGGGGTGTTCTGCCATTCTTCGCGGAAGGCGGAGACCTCGGGGTACTGGTCGGAGAGGCAACGGGAGTCGAGGTAAACCACGGCGTAGTTTCCAGCGGCGTCGCGTTGCTTGAGGAAGTTCTCGTAGATAGGCTCGGCGGGTGAGCGGCCGAGAGCGGGGAGGTCGGCGAAGGGGCAGTCGATGTCG
Source organism: Victivallales bacterium (assembly GCA_017525435.1). Classification (GTDB taxonomy): domain Bacteria; phylum Verrucomicrobiota; class Lentisphaeria; order Oligosphaerales; family Oligosphaeraceae; genus RGIG1601. The sequence goes on along the minus strand of JAFXSU010000046.1, from coordinate 2,663 downwards.
TGGGGGTAGGGCACTCGGTATTCGGAGGAGTGGACCACGGGGAGGTGGCCGGGGCGGCTCATGGGGGCGACATATTCGTCTCCGCGAATGACCAGCGGCGCAAGGGGATGCGGTGGCTTGACGGGCGTTGCGCAGATGCCCAGCTCGAAGTCGAAGGCCTCGCCTTTGGCGAGAGTCTTGCGCAGGTGGATTTCAAGGACGGCCTGATCGGCGGAACGGTCAATGGTGAAGACTGCGTTGGAGTCGCCCGTCCATCCATGCTTGTGTTCGGTAAAGAAGCAGAGGCCCTTGTCCTCCATGCCGATCCAGAACATCGGATAGAACTGGTACTCGGAGTGCCCTTCCGGCACGGTGCAGGTGAGCTTGCTGCCCCAGGTGGTGTTGACGGAGGCGTGGAGGTATTTGGCGATTTCGGGAGCGAGAGTGAAGCGTAACGCCACATCCTGCAAATCGCTTTCGGCGTTGAGCCTGAGGCGGTGGTATGCCACGCCGTCGTATTCGATGAAGAGTTCGGACGTGGAGAGCACCGAGCCATCTGAAAACCTTGTTGCACCGCCCATTTCCGCATGGGTGGCGTTTCTTTTTTGTTTGATGGGGAAGCTGAAGGAAGTGGCGACTTCCAGCGGTACGCCGTTGGCGATGAGTTGCGGAGAGGCGAGGAAACACTCCTGTTCCTGCGTGGTGATTTGCGTGGGCAGTGGTCCGCCACCGTAGTCGTAGGCGCGGCCCCACATCGACAGCCGATTGGTGGTCTTGTCGTATTCCAGCGGGGTGAAGGGCGGCAGCACGACATCGGTGGGAAAGTCCGCTGTTGCCCATTCGCCTAGACCGGGATAGTCTAAAATCGCATTGGTAATTGCATTTTTATCTGCGGTAAAAATTGTTACGGTGTATTTCCCAGCAGGGGAGTGTGGATCGAAGGGCAAGTTCATCGTCTCGCCGTCAAGCGGCTGGCGGAGCAATTCGGTGCCGTTGGGCATAGTGAGGACGAGCTCGAATTCGGTCGCGCCGCCGGAGAGTTTTTGCAGGAGGGCCGGCTGGACAATGACGTCGATGGAGCAGGAGAGGTAGTGCGGCTTGAGTTCAATCGGGACTTGGTTGAGGGTGAAGGGCACCAGACACTGTAGTAAAGGTGAGAGGTTGGAGGGGAGAGGGTAGAGGTCGGAGGTTGAAGGTGAGAGGTGAGAGGGGAGAGGGGAGTGTGAGGTGAGGTCAATGAGCCGATAACGCAGAAGATCATAGGTGTCAGAGGGAATGCACGCGGTGACCGCGATTTCAACAGGAGTGTTCGCCTGAAGGTCAAGCGTTCTCCGGTAAAGTGGAATGGGTTGCGCAAGCCCGTCCTCCCGAAGCAGATCCACCTGATATTCGACGATGGCATCCTGCGGTGATGCGAAGCGCAGAGTCTGGCGGAAGTCGCCACGTTCGGGGTTCTCGCGGGAGAGCTGCTGGACCACGGGAGCGTCGGAAGCGAAGCGTACTTTGGCGTAGCGGCTGGGCTGGTTGTAGGAGTCCTCGGCGGGGTTGCCGTAGAGGACGGTCGCCGACGTGTAGTCCGGCAGGCACCAGGTGCGGGCGAGGCAACCCTCCAGCGCGTTCGGAATGCCTTCGGCCTCTAGCGTGCTCCAAGGAATCGTGCCCTCGCCACGCCATCGTTGCGAGTTGTCGATTTGCATCTCCAGGCGGCTCTCGTAGGTCCAGGTGCCATTCCATGCGGCATCGTTGTCGCGGTTTTCGGCGTATCCGCCTGCGACATTGCCTGCGAAGCGGAAGTTATGACCTGCGAGATTCACATAGAACTCGAAGGATTCGCTGCCCCAGACCTCCGGCTCGCTCTCCGCCGTGCGAGGCTGCCCGGCGGTGACGGTGTTGCCCGCCGGAATCATATATTCAAAGGAGAAATGCAGGGCGTCCGGAGTGGCGACAAGCAGAAATTGGCCGTCTGGCGAAGCAAAGCCGGGCGCACGGGAGTTCAGCGAGGCCAACTCCGGAAAAGATGCTCCGGTAGTCCAATTGATACTATCGGTATTTTGAATAGGTACAACAAGTTGAGATGGATATTCCTGCCAAGGAGATACGGGCGTGAACTCCGACAGTTCCGCGATTTGGGCGGGATCGAGCACTTCGTCAAAGCAGAGAAGCTGGTGGCAGAGCGTGTCGTCGGCCCAGGGAGTGACGACAATCCAGTCGTCACGATAGGGACCTAGATGCAGGGCGTCGAGTTTTGCCACGGGGACAGGCTGGGGGTATTCCGCCAGCAACTTCCCGTCCAGGTAGAGTCGCACATTCGCACCGTCCCAGGTGATGGCGGCGGTGTAGTCGCGCCCGAAGTCGAATTCTTCCGGGAGTTCGTGGTAGAACTGTCCGTCTTGGTCGCCAAAGTGGAAGAGGAATTTCTGAGAATTATTGGGAATATAGGCGAGTCCGAACTTCATGCGCGAATGGCATCGTGCCGTGAAGATGGTGCGGTTTGCATGTTCTGAAGAAATTGGCTTGTTTTGTCTAAATTTGACCAGAATTGTCCCTTTTTGTCCAAGAGCCCCTTCGACGGGGAAATCCATCCCCTTGCTGCCCAGAGCAACGGCTGGCGTGAACTCACGTTTCAGAGTTGGGGTGACGGCGGAGAGGAACATTGGGAGCAGGAGAAACAAGAAAAAGAGTCG
>JAFXSU010000045.1 GCA_017525435.1 Victivallales bacterium | reverse complement strand
GGTGATTTTCTAGTTGACTCGCTGCATCTGTTTGAAATCGGGGGAAAGCAGAAACGCTTCACGCAGATTCAAGACCTGCCTAACAGCTATGTGGTCGCCGACAACCTCGAAGTCGGCCACGGAAACCGCATCCCACTCTGGCTCTTCGGATTCTTGTATTGACGAACATGCTGAAATTCAACCAAGACCATTTTCAAATCGACGGCACCGAACGCATGATGTTCTCCGGTGAATTCCACTATTTTCGGGTTCCCAAGTGCGACTGGCGCAAGCGCCTGCGGCTCTGGAAGGCCGCAGGCGGCACGACCATCGCCACCTACGTGCCATGGCTGATTCACGAACCGCAAGAGGGATGTTTCGACTTCGCCCTGCTCCGAGAGTTCCTGAAGGTCGTTGCCGAAGAAAAAATCGACCTGATTGTCCGCCCTGGCCCCTATCAATATTCGGAACTGGTGAATGACGGCCTGCCGGACTGGCTACTGAAATCCTATCCGCAGATTCTCGCACGTGACAAGCAGGGCAGACCTTTCCGTAGCAGTTCGGTTTCCTACCAGCACCCGTTGTTCATGGAAAAGGTCAAGAACTACTTCGCGCAAGTCTGTCCAATTCTGTCCGATTTTGTCCAATCCAAAGGCGGTCCGATTGTCTGCACGCAGGCGGACAACGAACTCTTCGGCATCCACGTGTGGTTCAGTGGGATGGACTACAACCCGGAGACCTTTGGCTTCGGGCATGAGGACGGCCGCTACGCAAAGTACCTGCGGAAGCGCTTCAAGTCGGTCGCTACGCTCAATCAGCGCTACGGTACCACGCACCGCCGTTTCGGCGAGTTCACCCTGGCCGACGAGCCAGCCGAAGGCGTTCCGGCCTTCCTGTGGAACCGCGACTACTTTGATTTCTACACCACGCAGGGCATCGAGTACCTGGAGACGCTCTTCGCGATGATGCGCAAATACGGTCTTGGCGGACAGACCTGCCACAACAGTGCCACGCCATCGATGAACGCCTGGTTCCAGGGGGCCAACGAACACCTCGGCAAGAACTTCCTGCTCGGCAGCGACCACTACTACTGCCTCGACCAGAAGTGGCCTCAGAACAACCCCACACCGCAGTACTTCGTGAGGATGTTCACCTCCTGCGAGGAACTGCGGCTATTGGGCAACCCTCCCACCGTGCTGGAGTTCCCCTTCGGCAGCAGTTCGGATTTCCTCAGTCCCACCGCAGAGGACATGACCGCCGCGCTATATTTGCATCTTGCCGCTGGGATGAAGGGTCTCAACGGCTATGTCCTGACCGGCGGTCCCAATGTGCCTGGCACTGGCGCGAACACCGACCTCTACGACTACAACGCGCCCATCTCCGCCACTGGCGAAAAACGCCAGACCTACTTTGCGCTCAAACATTTCGGCAAATTTCTGAACGGCCATCCCGACCTCATGGCCGCCCGTCCCGCCGTGGATTTCCAGATACTCATGCCCTGGCGGGCCGCCCGCGGAAACGCCCCTGCCCTACCGTCTCTCCAGCTGCCTGGCGCGCTCCAGCCGTGGGAACTCTGGGAGAACACCATTCAAAAAGGACTTCTCACCGCCGCCTTCGCGGACGGAATGCTCCCGCACATCGTGAAGGACCTCGCATCGGCCACCAAAGCCAAGCCGCTGGTCGTCCCCTGCGACGGCACGATGTCTGAGGCCGAACAGAAAGCCCTGCTTGAATACGTCAAATCCGGCGGCAAGGTCCTCTGCTTCCCGTTGCTCCCGCAATTCAACGAGGACTACCAGCCCTGCACCCTCCTTGCCGATGCCTTGGGTTTCACGACCGAGGGGATGATCAACCAGGAGCGCGAACGCCCGCGCATCAATGTGGGACCAATGGTCAATGTCTGTTGCAACCACGGCTGGGCACGGGCGAGCGCCCTCCCAAAAACCGCCGAAATACTAGGGCGCGATGAGCATTCCGGCAGTGCCGTCTGCGTCCAAAGAACGCTCGGCAAGGGCATGTTCATCTGGCTGGGAATGAGCTGGATCTACACCAACCGCGAACAACACCAGATGCTCGCATGGTTGCTGGAACAACTGGGAATGAAACGGCATTTGACCAAAGACAACCCTGCGGTCTTCTGCACCATCCGCGGGAAATACCTCTTCGCATGCAACCTCACCACCAGTCCGCGCAAAGTGAATCTCACCCTGCGCAACGGCCGCCAGTTGACCCTTCGGCTTCCGCCGATGAAAGTTGCAGTAGAAATGATTTAATTTTTTTTGATAACTAACAACTTAACAATGATTTCAATGAAAAAGTCTCTCGTTTTTGCACTTGCCTTGTTCTCTTGTGTTCTCTTTGCCGAAAACCTCCTCACGGGTGACTCCGGCTACGAGGTCGGACTGGGCTACTTTAACCGCACCTGGCATGAACGAGGCGTGGAACTGACGCTTGCCGACGACAATGCGCCACAGGGCAGCCATTACGCCGTCTTCCCCCTGCCCGCCCAGGGAAATTATTGCTATAGCGGTGCATTCATGAAACTTACTACCAATACCGACTATGTCTTCTCCTGCTGGGTCAAGGCCAGCGGAAAATGCAGCGGAAAACTCGGCGTGGTCAATTACCACTGGAAAGACACGCGCTTCTATGACTTCGCCGTCACCGACGAATGGACGCGCATCGAAGTTCCTTTCCAGACGCAACTCACCGACGACTACTGGCTGCTCTTCGACATCTACAGCCAGGACGACGCGCCGCAGCAAATCGCCTTCGATGCCGTCCAACTGGAAACTGGCACCGTCGCCACCGCATTCACGACGGACGACTTGGTCACCTCCATCCGCATTCCCTCCGAATACAATCAGGTCTTCTTCCCCGAGGAGACGCCCCGCCTGATGATTTCGACATTTGATGCCCGCAACGAGTCACCCAAGCCGATGACCATTACGGTCCACGTGACCGACTACGCAGGAAATACCATCTATACGTCGGCCGAAGACTGCGCCTGGCAAGGCAATTCCTACCAAAAGGAACTCGACCTCCCGAACCAAGGCTACGGCCTCTACACCGTGCGGGCAAAATGGCAGGAGACCGATGGCACAGTCGCGACCGAACAATTGGATAGTTACGCGGTGGTGCCCCATCCACGCCCCATCGACGACACGGTGCTGCCCTACTCCGGCGTGAACAGCGCGGTACCACGCGGCGTGGAACGCCTGGGCGTGCGCTGGGTGGAGGTCGGCGCCTGGTGGCACACGCTCCAGCCCGAACGGAACCGCTACGACTTTGACTTCGCGCTCCAGACCATCCGCGAACGCAAGGCCCGCGGCTTCCAAGTCAAGTTTACGCTGGTGCATCTGCCTTGCACGCCCCATTGGGCCTGGCGGCCTGACGAGGTCGCCGAGGCGAAGGCCTGGGGCTTTGAGCCGAACTACCGTTTCCGTCCCACCGACGAGTCATCCCCTTGCTGGAGCAGATGTTCACGGATTTCCTCACCGAGGCCGCGCCCTACATCGACCTCATTGAAATCGGCGCAGAGGACGAACTGATTGGCGGCGCCGAGCCCTACTACCGCAAGAAGTACCCCGAGTTCATCCAAAATGGCTGTGTGAACGGACCAGTCTGCGAGTCCATCGCCCAGATAGTGAATGCCTGCATCCGCGCCGCCAAGCGCGTCTGCCCCGAGAAGCCCATCGCCGTCGGACGCACCTCGGGTGGCGACTGCTACTCCAACAATTTCGGCTTCTCGCGCAACGTCATCAAAGGCCTCACCGAGCCCTATGACTACTTCGGGATGGACTGCTACACCTACCAGATGCGCTACCTCAGCGCCGAGAACATGCCCAACATCGGCTCGCCCAACCGCGACTATCAGGGCGTATTCGAGCGTGCCCGCGCCGTCACCGCCGAACTCGGAAAGGGGCAACTCCCCTTCGTCTCCGAATACGGCTTTGCCATTGACAACCGCCTCGCGCCAGACGACCCGCTGCAGCAGGAGGAGAGCGCCCGAATGACGTCCGCGATGCTCACCGCGAAACTGCTTGGCTCGCCCTTCTTCTCCTGGTTCAATACCTACGGATGCGTCGAATCTGGCGTCTTCGACTACGGAATGTGGCATGAGCAAACACCGATGCTGCTGATTCCCGCGATGGCACAGGCCACCCAAGTCGTTGAGGGCGTCCATCAGCCCGCCGCCCGGCTGGGCACATCTTCCGCCAATCTCAAACTTGGACTCTTCGGACAAAAGGACCGCGCGGTCCTCGCGCTCTGGACCGACCGCACGCCCAATCCCGTGCGCCTCCAACTTCCCGCCGATGTCGTAGGGCTGGACTTCCTCGGAAATCCCGCCGAACTGCCCGCCGACGGGCAACTCACCGCCTCCCTGCTTCCTACCTATATTGTACTGGAGGGGGAGACCGCCTTCGAACAACTGAAGGAGACGCTGGAAACGGCGGAGGACCAGTCGTTCCTCTTGAAGACCGCATTGCGGCTGGAGGCAGGGAACCAGGCAACCATCGTCATCGACAATCCAGAGTCAAGCCTCTCCGGCAACCTGAAATGCGACCTACGCATCGGCGACGCACCGAATTCCGCATTCACCCACGCCGATGGTCAGCCGATGCCTTGGGAAATTCCCGTCGTCCTCCCGGAAGGCCCTGCACAGCAACTTAGTGTGACAACCATCGACAATTCTGGACAACAGGAGACAATTCTCTTCACCCTGAATTTCAATACGCTTGCCCATGGCAGGAACCACATCGTGTCCTTCGGCGACGCCCGACAGGACATCGTGCCGCCCGACCCGTGGATCCAGTGGTCTGGCAAGGACGACCTCGGCGGAGAGGTCTTCCTCACCTGCGACCAGGAGACCATCACCATCGAGGCCGTCGTCACCGACGACCGCCATTGCCACAACCGCGACATCACCGAACTCTGGGAAGGCGACTGCTTCCAGTTCGCCTTCGTGCCAGCGGTCCGCCTGGCTCCCCGCGAGATGAATCCAGGCTACGCCCCCGGCGACTCGGAATTCGTCTTCGCCCTCACCGCTTCCAATGGCCCGACCTGGCAAACCTACGCCAAGCCATATCCCGCCGAACCCGAATATACCATCGTTCGCGATGAGGAAACGCACACCACCACCTACCGCATCATCCTCCAGCGCAAATTGCTCGGTCTCGACAAGCCGGGGCAGTTCTTCCGTTTCTGCTGTGTGGTCTTTGACGACGACGAGGGCGGCGGCCAATCCTACTACTACCAACTCTCCCCCGGCGTCACCGTCACCAAGACTCCTTCGCAATTCCCCATCTTCCGCCTGCCGTGATCCTTTAAAATGGCATCTGTTTTCTGAGCCTCACCAGCATGAAAACCGAAATCTCCCTCAACGGGAAGTGGTTATTGACTGGCAAAGACGCCAGTGGCAAACCAATTGCACTTCCCATTCAGATTCCCGGCTACGTGCATCCCACGCTGGAGGACGCAGGATTAATCCCCTCCGTCTTCTGGCGGGACAATGCCAGGCAATGCCAATGGGTGGAGAAGGTTGAATGGACTTTCTCGCACACCTTCGAGATTCCGGTAAAGCAAGACCTCTCCCGTGCCGAATTGCACTTCGGCGGAATTGACACCTATGCGGACATCTATTTGAACAATAAGCATATCGGAGCAACAGAAAATATGTTCGTCCCGCTTCGGATTTCGGTTGCGAAAAACCTGAAGCACGGAAGAAACGACTTGAAAGTCGTAATCCACCCATACGCATCGATGCTTAACGGCAAACGCCTGGACTACCCATCGGCCTTCGACATCACACGCGTCCATGTCCGCCGAGTGCAATGCACGTTCCTGTGGGATTGGGTTGAGCGCTTTGTCTCCGCAGGGATCTGGAAGGAGGTAAAACTGGTCTTTCCCGAAGCGGGCACCATCGGGGATGTCTTTGTCTATACGCAAGACATCGCGCCAACCAGCGCCTCGCTCGTCTTGGACCTCCAGACCCACAGTGCAATTCAGCTAGGTTGCCGCTTCGCCGTGAAACTGGAAGCCCCTGATGGACAAGTGGTCTGGAATCAATCTGGACGGGTCGTCTCGCCGTCCATCACCCTTCAAGCCGACCTTCCAAACGCACGGCTCTGGTGGCCAAATGGCTATGGCGAGCAACCGCTTTATCGTGCGATTTTCACGCTCTACTCTGCCAAAGGCGTCTTGCTCGACCGCAAGACCGCGCGCTTCGGCATCCGGACCGTCCGCTTCGAATGCCTGCGCGATCAACCCGGCTCCCCCGAAGAGGATCGGACCACCCGGCTGCGTCAGTTTCTGAAGCACACCGACAACCCGTATCCAGGCGAAGGCTTCACCCTGTTGGTCAATGGCACACGAGTCTTCTGCAAAGGAGGGAATTGGATTCCGCCTACGCCCTTCCCCGGAAGCCTGCCGCCATCTCACAGCGAGAACCTGGTCCGCTTGGCAGCCGAGGCCGGGATGAACATCCTGCGTGTCTGGGGCGGTGGCGAATACGAGACCGAAGAGTTCTATGACTGCTGCGACCGATATGGTGTAATGGTCATGCAAGATTTCATGCTCTCATG
>JAFXSU010000044.1 GCA_017525435.1 Victivallales bacterium | reverse complement strand
GACCTGAGACCAGACGGGGGACCTGAGACGTGAGACTTGAGACCAGACGGGGGAGCTGAAATCTATCCGCGGTGGATGGAAGTGCGGCCGAAGCGTTTCCGCAGTTCGTCCACGGCTTGGTCGATGGCGTGATCCTTGCGGAGATTTTCTTTGCGTTGTTCGACCTGTCGGTTCTCTTCCTCGAAAAGGGATGGCTGATAGACGGTGGTATCACTTGTCTGCTCAGTAAGCGCCGTGGCACCGAAGCCGACGAGGCGGATGGGCTGAGGATGTTTCTGCAAGCCTGTTCCATCCAATAACTTCTGTGCATATTCTCGAAGGATGCGGTCCGAATTGGTGGATGGTCTCATCGGCATCTGACGGGTGATGGTGTGGAAGTCCTGGAAGCGTAGTTTCAGGACGGCGCAGCCGGCCAGCACGCCGTGGCGACGCAGACGGGCGGCGACCAACTCACACTGCTCCAGGAGCTTGGCACGCACGGTCGGGAAGTCCAGGCAGTCCTCCTTGAAAGTATATTCCTGCGACATGGATTTCTCCGGTGCGGACTCAGTCTGGACGGTACGGTCGTCGATGCCGAAGGCGAGGTCATGGAGTCGCGGACCATAGCTGCCGAGGATGCGCGTGAGGAATTCCACGGAGGAATTCTGGAGGTCGCCTATGGTGCGAAGGTTGTATTTCGCCAAGACCTCGTTGGTTTTTCCGCCGACACCCCAGATTCGGCCGACTGGCATCGGTGCAAGGAAAGCCGCGATTTCTTCGGGGACTTCGGGGACGATGGTCATGCCATCAGGCTTGTGGAGATCGCTGGCCAGCTTGGCCAGGAACATATTTGGTGCAATTCCAACGGATGCAGTAAGTTGTAATTCGTTTCTCAGACGGCTGCGGATTTCCTCTGCGGTCTCGACGGCGTGACCGTCGCGTCCCAATACTCCGGTGAGGTCGAGGAACGCCTCATCCACTGAAACTTGCTCCAGTTTTGGCGAATACGACTCGAAAATCGTCATCACCTGGCGTGAGACCTCGCCGTAGTGGTGGTGGTTTCCGGAGACAAAGATTGCATGTGGGCAACGCCGATATGCCTCGCGCGAGGGCATCGCGGAATGGACTCCATAGACGCGTGCCTCGTAGGAAGCGGTGGAGACCACTCCGCGTTCGTGCGGAGGTGCTCCTACAATCACCGGCTTGCCACGCCATTCGGGGTGGTCGCGTTGCTCCACCGCCGCAAAGAAGGCATCCATGTCGATATGTAAGATGTTCTGTGGCATTGAGAACGGCAGTGCCGATGGAAGGTTATTCTTCCTGTTGTATCAGAAAGATGGTTTCGGGGGGATTCGGCAGGGTAGGTGTTCCCTCGCCATTACCATCGATGGTCATGACCAGCAGGTGTTTACCATCGAATTCCACGCGGTCTCCTGAGTCAATCATCGGTTCGAGGCCGAGGTGACGGTAAATGATGCGGTAGAGCAGGCCGGAGTTCTCGGTGAAGGCCGCCCAGACGCGGAAAGTGCCATTCGGTTGTGGCGCAATTGCGGCGGCCGGAGAGCCGTCCAAATACTGTGCAAGGACGGCGGACTCCTCAATGTCTGCGGTGAAACTTTCTGGTGAGTGAAGTCCTGGCAGACCACCGCGTTTTTCCGATGCTTCCTTTAAATAATAGGATATAGGGGAATCGGTTTCCCGTAGCGTGAGTGGCAGGCCGGTCAGCCGTCGGGAGACCTCGAGGCCGTCGGCCAGACCAGGCGTGCCCAGGAAGAGGGCGTTGCAATGCGACTGGTCGAGGCGTTCTTCAAAGCCGTCCGGAAGATGGAAGAGGTTTGGGAAGATGAGCAGTCGGTATTGCGAGAGGTTGCCGTGGAGAAAGTCGTCCATTCCGATTTGGTCGAAGGGAAGTCCGGCTCGTGTCAATCCGTCTTGGAAGGTAAAGAGTTGCAGTCGTGTATGGTTGACGGTGTAGTTGGCGATTTCGACGGGGAGGTAGTCGTTGTTTTCGGGGTCGAAGACAACGGCGACGGGGGAATGGTAGGTCGTGGGTTCCTGTACCGCCTGCGAATAGAGTTCGTGCATTTGATGGAATTCTTTGTAATACACAGAATTGTGATACCAACCACCATCCATGTCGTAAAACCAGATTCCGAGTCGTCGAATCATCGCGAAGGCGAATTCCCTGCGAAGTTCGGCGAGAGAGTCCTGGAGGTTATGGGTGTATTTGTGGCCGAATCTCTCCTCGGTGAGGTTCGTGCGGCAGTCCGCCTCCTGGAGCCAGAGGACGTCGTGGCGACGGAAGGACTCGGCGAGCGAGACGGTGCCGGAGTAATCGCCGAGTCGTCGGCGGGTGTAGGAGATGGGCGAGGCAAAGATGTCAATGAGACCACTGGAGATCAGGCGTTCGAGATCATTGTGGCCAAGCGACGGCGAGTAGGTGTACAGTTCCGGGAGGTTAAGGACATAGCCGTAATAGACCATCGTGAGCTTCTGCGGGGCACCGGCGCGGATGACGCGCATCATCCGCAGAATCGCATCGCCCACGCTGCGGTTGATGGCGCGGTTGAAGTCGATGGCGCATTGATCCAGTTTTGGTGTAAGAACATGGCGGTCTACGGGATAGCGTTCATTTTCGCGGGGGATTTCCACGGTGTCGAAGGTGATGTCGGGACGGTGCCAGGCGGTCTGCAGACGCTCGTCGGTCTGGTATTTCTCGCGCAGGAAATTCCGGAAGTAGTTGCGCATGCAGTCGGAGTAGTCTGGCGGGGAGTTGTATTTGTGGGTAAGAACCCACTCCGGACCCGACAGGGCGCAGGGCATGTAGCCGATGATGCGCGAGGCGTACCAGGAGTGTTCGACGTGTTCGACGAGCTGACGCGTGCATTCCGCTGCTGCGGCAAGCCAGCGTTCGCTGGCGGTGGAGGGCAGCAAGCCGTAATGGCCATCCGTCTTGCCGTCCAGGTATTTGCAGAGTTCCTCGGGGTGTTCCTTCATCCACCAGCCAGGTGCGGTCAGGCGGAAGCCAAGAATCGCATGGGCCGCGGGATTTGCGGAAAGCAGCTCCTCGATATCTTTGTCCAGCGTGGCGAAGTCCACAGTTCCGTCATGCTTCCAGTAGGAACTCAGCTCCCAGAACATCCGGTAGAGTTGGAAACCACCGGCCACGGAGTCTGCGATGGACTCCGTTCGGTCGCCTAGCCACTTCGTGCCAAAGAAAATTGGCGGAACGACTTGGCCATTGAGTTCGATGCGCGGGAAGTCCAGGTCGTGATTCAGCCGTGCGGTCATCGTCTCTTCGGCGATTTTTTCGTGGTCGGGCGGCGTGAGTTGTGGCGGCTGGGGAACACACTCCTGCAAGGCGATGGCGTTCCAAGGGGGTGTCGGCGGACGGCCCAATGTGACCGGATGGGTCCACTGCGCGGCATTCGGTTGATAGTCAAGAGTCTCCGCACCAACGACTTCTTCCAAGGTGGCGAGCCATTCGGGTGAGGTTGCAATGTAGGTCGCGGGACGGCCATCGCGGTAATCCAGCCGGAGTTCGGCGAGAAAGGCACCGGCGGCAGTATGGTTAAGTGCCTTGACGAAGATGCGGTTGTGGCCTTTTCGCAGGAACTCCCTTACATCCAGCACGCGGGGCTCCGCCCAGATGTTGTGGTGTGTGACCGCGATTCCATTTATATATAGGGAAAAAGCGTCGTCGCAGGTGGCTTGCAGGAGCGCCTGGGTGAGTTCCTGCGGTCTACATTCCAGGTCGAAATCCTTCAGGAAGCAGGCGGCTTGTTCTACTTGCGCGGGCTTGACCGGCCAGATCCACTCGCCCTGCCATTGCAGGCGGGGGCCCAGCGCCTCCAGGCTTGCGCTGAGTAGATGACCGCGTTGTTCTGCTTTGGAACCCGTGAAATGAACCTGGATTTCGCCACGGAACCACTCCGGCTGGGCGATATATTCCGCCTCCAGCCGTCCATCGGCGACGGGCTTCAATGGAATCTCCGCGCAGGGCTGACCTTCGGCATCCCAAAAGCACGCCTTGGCAGTGGGAACAAGACCTTCGGGAGCAAAATTCACGCAGATGCGATAACGGAAGTCCTGCCGGATGTGAAGGACTTTCGTGCAGAATTGTCCCGTTTTGTCATTGATTGTCCAATACTGTTTCAATACATTGGTGCCATCTGCAAGGGTGTCTTTGACACCACGCAGGGTGACGGCGTGGAGGCGGAACACTTCGCCGCCCCAGCGGCGGTCGAGCATCAGGCGCAGTTTGCGGATGTGCCCTTTCCAGTTGGGATTGGCGGCGAGGTCGAAGACGACCTTGCGCGGATTCCGCAGGAGATTGATGGGCAGGTCGATGGTGATGACTCTGCCATTCAGGTCGCCGGCGTGTTCTGCGGTCTCGAAGGTCAGCGACAGCAGAGTGGCGACTCCCTCCAGATGGTAGAAGACCTCCAGCGACTGGAATTCATCGGCATCGAGGTCGAGGTCGGGCGACCAGATGCTCAGTTCGGCGGTCTCGCTGGAGAGATACTCGGTGGAGTTTGCATTGTTCAGCTCGGTGACCGCACCGGTGGCACGCCAGAGCCCCGATTCGCCGAACATCCATATTAGATCCGAGCCATACAGAAGAAGTTGGCAGAGTGCAAAGCAGATGGCAAACGTTTTCCACATGGCGGTGATTGGCTGGCCAAGAAATAAGGTACCCGCGCTTTTCGGCGCGGGCACGAAACTTTTATGCTTTCTCGGAGGTGCCTTCCGGCTCTTCCGGATTACTTCCCGTTGATGCGGGTGAAGGTGCGATCTTCGCGTTCGAGGTACTTGATGTCACCATGGAAGCGTACCTGCGAGGCGAGGCTGCCGGCACGCTGGAAGGTCACGAATCCTGCGGCGGGGTAGTTCTGCGTGTTCAAGGTGAACAGCAACGGGATGTGGCAGAGATAGCCGTCCTCGAACTCGCCAGCGGTGAGGGTGATCTTGAGTTCACTGAACTGTGTGGCGTAGCCCAGAATCGCCTGGGTGTCGCCCTCCGCGATGCTCCAGCCCTCTGGCAGCTGCCACTCGACCTGGAGCATGGAGTTGAGGTAGTATCCGGCCTTGAAGCGCAGCGTCAACTGCTGAGACTCGCCTGGAGCCATGATGGGGGTCTTCTCGAACTCGATTTCGAGATTGCCCCACGGAGTCTCAATGTCCATGGTGCGGGAGGACTTGCTCAGCACGTTGAGTGCGACCTTCTTGCCGTCGGTCAGGCGTTCCAGATGCTCGGCAGAGATGGTGGTCTCGCCGTCGGTCAGGCGCACCAGCGTGGGGTTCGTGGCGTCCGCATAGCGTTTGCAGGCAATGACGCGGTCGGTCAGTTCATCCAGTGTCACGGGGAACTTCGGATAGCTTCCGGCGGTGTTCACGGCGATGGTTTGGATGCTCTCGCCAATCGGCTCGATCCACTCCTTCGGGATGCCGGAACGGCCTTTGATGATGCCCATGACGGAGCCGCAGGTGGCGCCGGTGCAGTCCGTGTCATCTCCGCAGTCCACGGCGATGCAGACGGACTTGCCGAAGTCGCCCTCACCATAGAGCAGTCCGACGACGGCGAAGGCGACATTCGCGGGAGCCTGGAACCAGCCCAGGTCAGCGCTGTCCTCGACGATCTTGTTGCGTGCATCGAGCCACGGCAGTTTCTGGTCGTAGCAGTCGCAGGCGATTTTCACACTGCGGGCGACACGGCAGTCGGCGGGGATGCGCATCAGCGCATAGGCGATGAGCTTGCGCAGGTCGCTCTCAATGAAGGCGGCGGACTCCAAAGTGGCGGTGAAGATTTCGGCATAGATGCCGTCGTCGGCGTGGTCCACGCAGGCGTCGCACCATGCCAGGTGTGCGGCTTCGTCCGGTTCGCCAGGGAAGAGGCACGCCCAGATTTCGGAGCGGATCCATGCGCCGTTGGAGTTCTTCCAGACCTCGTTGTTGCAGAGGCCGGAGAGCGGCGGCTGGATGCCGTTGATCATGTTCATCTTGCCGATGCCATATTCGTTCCAGGGGCCGGTGACCCAGCGCAGCCAGGCGCGGCCGAGAACCTTCTCGTCAACATTGTACACGCCGTTTTCCTCCACGGCCTTGAGCCAGGCCAGCTGGAGGTCGAGGTCGTCGTTCGGAGCTGGCACGCCGCCGAGATCCTGCGTGTAGAAATGGATGTCCCAGGTCTTCTGCTGACCTTCCATCGGGGCACCGAGAGTGCCGCCGATGTTCTTGCCGGTCCAGCAGCCCAGAACCTTGTCGCGATAGACGGCCTCGTTGAGGAAACTCTTGCCAGGGGTACGGGATGAAATCATTGAAATTGCTCCTATGTTACTTCTTATTAGAATGTTGTATTATTAATCGAAGAGTGGGAGATTGGCTTTTTGAAGAGGTGTGCGGCAACGGGCGGCCTGGACGATGGAGAGGAAGTCGCTTGCGGCCTGCTCAAGCTTGTCGTTGACCACGCAGAACTGGTATTCATCCAAGGCGGCCAGTTCGGTTCGCGCGTTTTTGAGGCGCTTCTGGATGGACTCCTCGGTCTCGGTTCCGCGTCCACGCAGTCGCCGTTCCAGTTCAGTCATGGAGGGTGGGGCGACGAAGACGGTGACGAAGGACGGTTCGATGGCGGAGCCTGCAATAGCGGTGCGGATTTGTCGCGCGCCCTGCACGTCGATGTCCAGAATCATCAGCCCGCCAGACTGAATGGTCTCCTGGACAGGTAGCCGTAGGGTCCCGTAGTAGTTGCCATGGACCTCCGCCCACTCCAGAAAACTGCTGGCCGCGATTTCCTGCTCAAAACGCTCCTTGGTGTAGAAGTGGTAATCCTTTCCATCTACTTCACCGGGCCGTGGTGCGCGGGTGGTGCAGGAGACGGAGAAGCACCAGTTTGCCAACTGCGCCCCTGCCTGGCGGACAATCGTGGATTTGCCTACGCCGCTGGGACCGGAAAGGATGATTGCAAGACCTTGCATTCTTTATAAGGTTAGAGG
>JAFXSU010000043.1 GCA_017525435.1 Victivallales bacterium | reverse complement strand
TCGGTGATCATCGAGTTCTCGCCACCCATGATGCCCGCCAGTGCCACACCCTTCTCCGCATCCGCAATCAGCAGATTCTCCGACGTGAGCTTCAGCTTCGTGCCGTCCAGCGTGACAATCTCCTCACCGTCATTCGCACGGCGCACGACAATCTGGTGGCCGGCCAGTTGACTCAGATCAAAGGCATGCAGCGGCTGGCCATATTCGAGCATGATGTAGTTGGTGATGTCCACCACGTTGTTGATGGAGCGAAGGCCCACGGCCTCCAGACGTTTCTTCATCCACTCCGGCGAAGGACCGACCTTGATGTTCGCGAAGACGCGGCCGATATAGCGGCTGCAAAACTCCGGCGCATCAATGCGGATGGACGCATAGTCGGAAGATTTCACCGCCGAATTGACCTTCACAGGCGTTTCGGGGTAGCGCAACGCATTGCCAGTCAGTGCGGAAATCTCGCGGGCGATGCCGATGTGCGAGAGCCAGTCAGGGCGATTCGGGGTCACTTCCCAGTCGATCACCGTGTCGCACTCGAAGAGTTCGCGGACGGACTTTCCCAGCGGTGTGTCCGGCGGAAGGATCAGCAGGCCGTTGTGGTCTTCGGAGAGGCCAAGCTCCTTGGCAGAGCACATCATCCCGCAGGAGTCCACCCCGCGCAACTTCGACTTTTTGATCACAAAGCCACCGCCAAAGTCCGTGCCAATGGTCGCCAGCGGGACACGGCAACCCGCATCACAATTCGGTGCACCACAGACGATTTGCAAAGGTTCGCCGGTGCCAGGATCCACGGTGCACACGCTCATGTGGTCCGAGTTCGGGTGCGGGACACGGGTGAGAATCTGGGCGACAATCACGCCCTCCGGGATGGTTCCCGTGGTCTCGATGCTCTCCGGCTCCAGCCCCGCAGAGGTCAAGTGGTCAGCAAGTTCCTGCGCACTCCACGGAATGTCGGTGTAGTCGCGCAGCCAGTTCAAAGAAGTCTTCATAAAGGTATTTTCGCCTAACGGCGGGGTTGAAGGGTGTGTTTTCTTTTTTAATGCGATGTACTTTTCTGTACTATAAGGGGGTTTTTCAATCTCGCCGTTAGAAACCCATAATGGATGTTATATTGGACTCATTCCCAATACCACGAAAGACCAAATACCCAGTCGTCGCATCGATAAATCCATTATGAAATTTTACACCATCCTTTTTTTGCTTCTCCTTAGCATGACTTCCTTTGCTCAATCCACGCTACCTGCCGTCTCGCCCAACCTTGTCCAGCAATTTCGATTCGATGCGGGCGGCAACTTTCGCGTGATGCAGGTCACCGACCCGCAGGGTGCCTATCCATTGGAACAGCCGGTCAAAGAGCTGATCCGGCAAGGCATCCGCAAATACCGCCCGTCGCTCATCATCCTGACCGGCGACAACACCGCCTGCTACAACAGGCACGGCGAGTTCGAGCAGGCCGTCCACGAGTTCATGGACATCTTTGTGGAGGAGCAGGTCCCCCACGCCATCACCTTCGGCAACCACGACTCCGAACGCAAAGGAACAGATTTCTATACCCGCCAAGAGCAGTATGACATCTATAAGCAAATTGGTGGCAAATATTTCGTGGACTTTGACATACAAGAACTCTCAGGAGTGGGCAGCGGAGCCATCCCGATTTACGCCTCCGACGGCACCGCACCGCTTTTCAACTTGATCGTAATGGACTCCGGCGACTACCCGCCACAGGGCGGCTACGATGGCTGCCGCTCCGACCAAATCCAGTGGTATGAAGAGAATGCGGGCACCCTCCCCTGCCTGTGGTTCCAGCACATCATCGTCTGCGAGGTCAACAAGACCAACGTCCTTGTGCACATTCCCTCCCGCCCCGCCAACATCCAGCTCCTGGAGGCCGAGGACACTACGGAAGGTGACCCGGAGGGCTTCTTCAGCGAACCGCTGAACCGCTGGATCAAGAAACTGCCTGAGACGGCAATATGGTCCGACCCCCTTAAGCAATACATTCTCGCCGAAGCCAACGCAGTCTGGGCAAATGCGCTGAAAATGTACATGATCCAGCCGGAGGGAACCGTCTGGAATGACGATGTGGCTGCCTTCGACCGCCTCGCCGAAGGCATCGGCACCGGCGAGCTGAAGGAAAAGCCCTGCCCGCCGCTTTGGGAGGTCTACACCAACCCCGATCACACCTACGAGGGTCGCACCCTCTACCAGAGCTGGCTCAAGATGGGCAACCTCAAGGGCGTCTATTTCGGTCACGACCACATGAATACCTTCGACGTGACCGACCAGAACGGCATCCGGCTCGGTTTCTGCAAGGCCGCCACACTCTGCTCCTACAACGACGGCGACCCCGGCTTCCGCATCTTCGACATCCACGCCGACGCCACCTACGACACCCAAATCGTCACCGCCAAACAACTGGGGATCATAAAGTAAGGAGACAATCGGGACCCTTCTCTAGAACTTTTAGACGAGGGTGCTAAGTATGTATATCTTCCCAACTTTACCCTTTCTACTTTAAACTACATCGTGACCTCGGTAGCATGGAGATACTGCCGAATCATCTTGCCCTCCTTCTGAGGTGGGAACTGAATCTCAAAGGGAATGCCCTGCTTCTCAAAAAGCGGCCGCAGAAATTTCAGGATGCCCTCCTCCAGCGGTTCGAGTTTCAGCCGTCCCTCACGCTGAAGATCGTAGAGCGCCTGCTGGCGCAGTCCGCCGAGTCGCTTCTGGATTTCTTCGTCGCTGTCCTTGAAGGCGCCGGTGATTTTCCACAACCCGCTGCGTTTGGTGACGGCCTTGTAGGTGTCAAAGTCAAGTGAAAGAGTAAGTATTTCGGGTTCAGGGAAATGAATAACGACAACACCATCATCGGTAACTTCAAGGTCATCCGGAGTGATTTTTGCCAGGTCGAAACCGTAGAAGACATCGGCCTTGATGCTGCCGGTGGTGCGTTCTCCGCCTGACCACGTGGCCTCCTCACGGTCAAGGTTGATACGGCACTCCTGTCGCGCAGTAGTCAGGAAGCTGAGCTGCTCGGTTTGGAGCATCTCCCAGGTCAGCTCCAGCTTGTGCGTATCCGTCGGCGGCAACCCGACCAGCGTGCGCAACGACGGCACCGCCAAAAACGCCAGTGCGATCATCGCCCCCACCATCGCCAACATCAGCACGAAGAGCCAGAAGGGGAAAACTGTTTTGGCTTGGGATTTTCGTAACATCTTCTAAGAAAGTGACTTTTCTGCAACGCGCTGAATTTCGGCAAAGGCGTTCTTGAAATCCTTCCCAGAGCGACGCGCCAATTCCCGCACGCTCTCGTATTCCGGATAGAGGTAGGTGTTTCCTTCATAGGTCACCTTCTTGACCTGTGCCTCGCCAAGGGGTGTCTGCAACGTAAGCTTCTTGCGCTCTAAGCAGGTACGTTGACAGGGATAACGCCGAATGCCAATGGTGGTGGTATTTGCGAAGATGATGCCTTCCAGATCGGCAATCCGCGCCTCATCCGATAAAACCGTCAACAGCCATCCGGGGCGCCCCTTCTTCATGAAGACCGGCGCAAAATGCACATCCCGCGCGCCATGCTCCAGAAGCAGCTCCGCCGTGAAGGCAAGCTGCTCGCCGGTGGAATCATCGACATTGGTCTCCAGCACCCAGACGGTATCCGACTGGCTTGCAGACTCCTCCGCCTCCTCCAACAGCATTGCGCGAAGGACATTCGCACGGCCAATCTCGCGTTCGCCCGCACCTGCGCCAACTGCCTTGATGACATACCGCGACGGCAGATGCGCACCCTGCCCTAGTGCCGCAACGATGGCTGCGCCCGTCGGCGTCACCAACTCCGTTGGCACCTCGCAGGTCGCCAGGGAAATCCCATGCTTCGCAAGAATGTTCACGACCGCCGGCACTGGCACCGGCAAGTCGCCGTGAGCGCAGTGGATCGTCCCGCAGCCGTCGGTGAGATTGCGGAAGACCGCGCCTTCCACGCCAAGATAGTCAACGGCAACCGCCACGCAGACGATATCCGCGATGGAATCATACGCACCGACCTCATGGAAATGCACCTCTTCCACCGGAATGCCGTGCGCCTGCGCCTCGGCCTCCGCGACAATTCGGAACATCCTCAACGCCAGTTCCTTGGCACGCTCCGTAAGACTTCCCCGAGCAATCAGTGCCTCAATGTCTGCCAAATGACGATGCTCGTGGTGATGGTGATGCCCGTGTTCGTGCTTTCCCGGATACTCCACGCGGAACGTCTTCGCCGCAAAACCATAAGTGACAATCGCATTGAATATAACATTAAGTCCTTCTACATTAAGACTATATAATGCATTTTTAAGAATCTCCTCCGGCACGCCGACACCAACCAGCGCGGCGACCGTCATGTCACCCGCAATGCCCGTATTGCAATCAAAACAAAGAAATTTCCTTGACATATAAAATCCTTCGCTGAAAATTTACACAAATTGCTAATTGCTAATTGCTAATTGGTTAATTTGG
Organism: Victivallales bacterium; assembly: GCA_017525435.1. Lineage (GTDB taxonomy): Bacteria > Verrucomicrobiota > Lentisphaeria > Oligosphaerales > Oligosphaeraceae > RGIG1601. Next base: position 10,528 of record JAFXSU010000043.1, on the reverse strand, counting down.
TTGGCGAGATAGCCAGCACCGTAGCCGTTGTCGATATTGACCACGGCAATGCCCTCGGCGCAAGAGTTCAGCATCGTCAACAACGGCGCAACACCTTGGAACGATGCTCCGTAGCCGACCGAAGTCGGCACGGCGACCACGGGCACGGCGACCAACCCCGCGACCACGCTGGGCAACGCGCCCTCCATGCCCGCGACCGCAACAATCGCATTTGCCTGACGGATTTCATCGATGCAGCCAAGCACCCGGTCGAGGCATGCGATGCCGACATCATAGAAACGCGTCACGCGACTGCCAAGGAACTCGGCAGTCTGCGCGGCCTCCTCGGCAACAGGCAGGTCGCTGGTACCGCCGCAGCACACCGCAACCTGACCGACCGGCGTCTTGGCCTCAGTGCGACCTCGCAGCAGCAGCACGCGACTGGTCGCATCATACTGCGCCTCGGGAAAGACCGTCTGGAGCGCAACCGCCTGTTCAGGTGTCGCCCTCGTGCCAAAAGCGTCCTCCCCCGCTGCGTGGAAACGGCGGTAGATCTCGACAATCTGCGCGGCGGTTTTGCTGGCGCAATAAATCGTCTCTGGCGCACCTCGGCGTTCCCGTCGCCGTAGATCCAGCCGTGCAAATTCAGGCGAGTTTGGCAATTCAGGCATGTTTTTCAGAAATACTAGCAAGTTCTTGAGTCCAAGTGCGAAGCGAAGCATCCCGGGCACCCAGGACAAGCCAGGCCTTCGCCGGCATGAAAGCGCAGAAGCGAGCTTCGACTTCCTTGCGCGTGCCAACGAACTCCACGGGCAGCCCAGCAACGGCGTATTGTTCGCAGACTTCCGCAGACGTGGGCTTGCCGGAGGTGGTTCCACCAGCGTAGTAAACGGGAAGCATCAGGAAGAGGTCGTCAGGGCGCAGGACTTTTTTCAGTGCCTCCAGGAGCGCCTCGCGCTGGTCGCCCAACGCCTTGAAGCCATGCGGTTGCCAGACCATCGCCAACGGCGAACCATAGCGTTCGCGGGCGGCCGAAATCGCAGCGGAAAGTTTCTCTGGGTTGTGCGCAAAATCGTTGATCACCGCAATAGGCGAATTGCTATTGCTCATGATTTCGAAGCGCTGTCGCACTCCGCGGAAGGCCCCCATCGCCTCTGCGAGTTCTACAGGCGGAACTTCAGGAAGGACTTGCCGCAGGAGTTGATAAACTGCCTGACCATTCCAGGCACTGTGTTGACCCGCCTGGCAACTATGGACTATTGCGTTCGGCGCGACTTCAAAGTGGATGCCGTGTGCATCCACCGCATAACCCGGTGCCTCCTCGTGGAAAATGGCGGCGGGGATACCCTTCGGCATCAGCGACGGCTCCGCGGCTGGATAGACGGCACCGCGTTTGGCACGAGCGAGAAAGGCTCGAAAGACCTCGCGCAATTCGTTCATTTCAAGGTGGTCATGACCAACATTGAGAACGATGGCGTAATCCGGCGAGAACTCGCGGATGGAGCGGTCGCTTTCATCAATTTCTGCGACGATGAATTCAGGCGATTCCTCCGCGAAGAAATTACCAGGAAAGTCATTGCCCTCAAAATCTTGGGTATATCCTCCGTCAATCATCACGATGCGGTGGCCAAGTGTCTTCAACGCACTGGCAATCCACCCCGTGACGGAGGTCTTTCCGCAGGAGCCCGCCACGCCAATCAATTGGGCATGTTGCCGCTCACAGGCACGTGCCAGCGCGAAGGCGCGGTGGAAAACCGGCACTTGCGGTGCGGCGGCCAAGTCCGCGTTGTCCGACTCGATGGCAGTGGATACGACAAAGCCGTCGGGCTGGAAATCCTTCGGTCCTGAGCCGTCCTGCGGATACAATTGGATTCCCTGGTCGCGGAGCTGTTCGTAGAGCCGGGTGCGCGCAGGTTCGTTCAGCCCACGGTCACTGCCGGCGACCTCATAGCCCTGCCAGCGTAGAAACTGCGCCAGGCCGCTCATGCCGATGCCGCCGATGCCCACGAAGAAAAGCCGCACGGACGGAGGCGGAAGATTTTGGGAAGTAATCATAACTTGTCAGAATTACAATTGAAGCCGACAGAAGAGCCAGCTATCGCAAGGCGGCAAGCTCCTCGACGCGGGCATGGTTCCAGCCTGGAGCAGCGAGAACCGTCTCCAGAAGAGTGGCGCAGGCAACGGCGTCATAGAAAGCATCATGCGACGCCAGTTCTGGGCAACGTTGCTGCATCAACGATGCCAGTCCGAGGGCAGGCACCAGATTCTCCAACTTGTAGTCGGGCAATTTCGGGAAGGCAAGGCGGGCGATGGCGAGCGTGTCAATCCAAGGTCCGAATTCCTGGAAGGGGAAAAGTTGCTTGAGCAGTGTGCGCTCTGTTGGAGCGTGGTGGGCAACCAACGGGTGGGCAAGGAGAAACGGCTGAAGCCGCGGCCACAGTTCAGTGATGGAGGGTGCCTGCGCCAGTTCGTGGCGCAACTGCGCCCATCGTCCTGGGGCATAAGGATTAAATGGTTGCTCTTCCGGCACCCGCAAGAGCGATTGGAAACTCTGCTCCAGAACCACCCTGCCCTGCGAAATCACCACCAGACCAATCTGCCACGGGGTGTTCAGGAAGCCCTCCGCCGTGCCAGTGGTCTCAAAGTCCAATGCCACCAAATCGCATTCCGAGGCACTCACAGCCATTGTCCTAAAATCAAGTCCCACAGGATGTTGAATGCATTGCCAGCACTCTGCCCCTTGGTGGATGAATAGTCACTGTACACTACATGCGTGGGAAGTTCTTTCCAGCGCAGATGGTTGTGGGCGACCTGCATGAGAATCTCGCTGGCGTGCGCCATGCGGTCCTCGCGGATGCGAATGACCTCCAGCGCACGGGGACCCAGTGCTCGGAAGCCGTTGTGGACATCCGTCAGCTTCAGCCCCGTCAGGCAACCCTCAACAAAACGCGCAAGCCGAAGCATCCGCCTCCGGCCTGACGGGATGGCCGCCAGGTCCTCTGAACGCAAAAACCTTGACCCCAAAACGATATCGCAGTCGCCTTCGTCCAAGGCTGTCAGAAAGCGCGGAATGTCCGCCGGGTCGTGCTGACCATCGGCGTCAAAATGCACCACGGCATCCGCGCCGTGACGCACTGCGTAGTCCGCCCCTGTCTGCAAAGCCGCCCCCTGCCCGCGATTGATGGAATGATGCAAAATTATGACTTTTTGCGACAATTCTGGACAATCCAGGACAAGTTTCTGCGGAGACCCGTCATCCACCAGGACAACCTGCCACGGTCCGCCGACAATGCCCTCCATCGTATGCCGCACCACCGCTGGATCCTCGCGGTAGCAGGGAATCACGATGAAGGGATTGCTTGGCATTGACAAAGGCTAAAGGCTGAAAGCTGAAGACTAAAGGCAAAAAGGCTAGAAATTCCAGAAAACTTTACCCTTTACCCTTTCCACTTTAAACTTTCTAGTAATGCAGATGCAGCAGCGCGGCGGCACCAGCCTCGAAGATGTTGTTGTCGTTGGGCTTGCGATTGATTCCGCATTCGCCGGGATGGGCGGTGAAGACGTAGTTGATCTCCTTTGGCTTCTTGCCGTCACGCCACTGCGGAAGGAACTCGTTGGTGTGAGTCGTATCCTTGTTGACCACAATCAGATAGCGGTCGCCAGTCTCGTCGTGGGTGAACTCGCCGACGAGCCAGTGGCTGGAGAGGAGCATCCCGGAGAGCAGGCTTTCGGCGTCCGGTCCATGAAGGCGTTCGGCGGAACCGGGGACGGAATCGCCGAAGTGATAGACGCGGTCGCTCTTGAGGTGGTTCAGGATGGGCGCCAGCCCCTGGATGTCGCGGTTCACGCGCTTGAGCGCCCACCAGGTGGGGGTGCGCTCGCCGTAGGCGTTGAGCGGTGCGTCATGCCAGCCCTGCATCCGCGTGTCGAGGTAGGTGAACCACGCCAGTCCGCGGGCACCATAGGCCAATGCGCTGAAGGCCGCCATGTTGAGTTGCGGGAAGGTCGGCACGGCATAAGTGCGATGTGCAATCGAGAGACCGCAGTACCACCAATCCTTGCCAGTGGCCAGCGCCTTCTCGCGCGAGACTTTGTAGCCCTTCTGCATCGTCTCGCGGATATTACCGTCCTCGTAGAAGACATACTGGTCGTAGCCGACCGCTTTCGAGGCGAATTCCTTCATCGCCTTCTCGACGTATCCCTCGAAGTCCAGCGGTGCCCAGTGGTTGGGGTTGGCACTAGGCGGGTAGAGGTTCGCGTATGGCTCTTTGCCGGGTGCCAGTTCACGGATCAGCTGGGTCATGGCAGCGACACCCTCCATGTCCACCAGCTCCGGCTCGTCCTTGACATAGTATCCCCAGACCGTCGGCTCGTCGGCATACTTGTCCACAACGGCCTTGACCTTCTCGCGCCAGCCATCGGGGTCGGGGTGGCGAAAGTCCACTGCGGCGATGTCACGATGCCAGATGATGACCTGCATGCCAGCCTCCTTGGCGGCGGCGACCTGCGCGTCATTGGAGGCGAAGCCGGCGATGGTGAATCCGCACTCCTTCATCTCTTCGTAGAATTCGGGGGTCTTGGAGTGTTCCGGCAAATAGTCGAGAACGCCCCAGCCTAAGATGGGGAACTGATTGGGTTCGACCGCGAAAAGCACTGCACCCAGGCAGAAACAAATGGTCAGAATGAGTTTTTTCATCAGTGTTCCTCCCGTAAGCGTTACTTTTCGTAGATGAGGTGGAGGACCGCCGCGCCACCCGGCTCGAAGATGTTGGTGTCATTCGGCGTGCGGTTGAAGGGGATTTCCACAGGGTTGAGCTGTTTGAGACCAACCAGGACTTTCGCGGGCTTTTTGCCGTCGCGCCACACGGGAATGAACTCGTTGGAGTGCGTCATGTCCTTGTTGACCACGATCAGATAGCGGTCGCCGGTCTCTTCGTGGGTGAACTCGCCAACCAGCCAGTGGTTGCTGTTGAGGACGCCGGAAATCAGGCTGTCCTCATCCGGACCAGGCACGCGTTCGGAGGACTCCGGCACGGTGGAACCGAAGTGGTACGTGCGGTCGTTGCGCAACTTCAAAAGCAGCTTCGCCTGGCTCTGGACTCCTCGGTTGACCTGCTTGAGCAGATACCATGTGCGCGTGCGGTCGCCGTAGGCATTCAGCGGCGCGGAGTGCCAGCCCGTGCGGTTGGAGTCGAAGTAGGTGAACCACGCCAGCCCCTTGGCACCGTAGGCAATCGCGGCCCACGTCGCCAGACTGAACTGCGCGTAGGTGGGCACAGCGTAGTTGCGATGTGCGATGGAAAGTCCGCAGTACCACCACGACTTGTTGTGCTTGAGCGAGAGCTTACGGAAGACTTCGCAGCAGCTGAAGAGCGTCTCGCGCACATGGTTGTCCTCATAGAAGACATACTGGTCGTAGCCGGTATTGGGTGCGGGGTTGCCTTCCATCACCTTCTCGACATACGCCTCATAGGAAAGCGGAGCGTAGTTGTAGAGCTGAGTGCTGTTGGAGAAGAGGTTCACATAGGGATCTTTGTCCGGAGCGATTTCGCGGACGATTTGGCAGGCGGCGGCGAGCTTGTCCAGTGCGGCGGCGCGCGGCTCGTCCTGGAGGTAGTATCCACGGACGGTGGGTTCGTCCTTCCATTGCTCATTAATCCGAATGAAATCGTTGCGGAATCTCTCCAGGTCGAGGTTCGCCCAGTCCTGGTTACAGATGGGATCGGCATACCAGAAAACCTGGATGCCGGCCTCCTTGGCAGCGGCGACCTGCTCGGGACGGTGCGCGAAGCCCGCAATGGAGAATCCGCAGTCCTTCATCTCGCGGTAGAGTTCGGGGTCATGGTCGTAGGGCAGCCCAGGCGTTTTCTCGATGTGGTGCGCATTGCCCATCACGCCCCAGCCCAGGATGGGGAAGAGCATCTCTTCGTCGGCGTGGAGGAACGGTGTCGCCAGCGCGAGGCAGAGAATCGTCAGAACAATTCGTTTCATGGTAGTTTTCTCCTTGTCAATCGCGTTGGTGGTCTAGTAGATGAGGTGTAGGATGACGGAGCCGCCCGGTTCCAGGATGTCCGAGTCGGTGCTGCGGCCAAAGGGCGTTTCGTTGTGGCTTGCCTCCTGGATGTACTTGACCTCCTTGGGCTTTTTGCCCTCGCGCCACACGGGAATGAACTCCGAGGTACGGTCGAGGTCCTTGTTGACCACGATCATGTAGCGGTCGCCGGTCTGGTCATGGGTGAACTCGCCGACAATCCAGTTGCCGCCGGTGCGGAAGGGATCCTTGCCGATGTTGACCACGCTGGAGATCAGGCTGTCGGCGTCCGGTCCGTCCGAGCGTTCGGGGTTGTTGGTGGCGGGGGTAATGAAGTGGTACACGCGGTCGCTCTTGAGGTGGTTGAGTACATATGCGTAGTTCTGGATGGAGCGGTTTACACGCTGGAGGTCATACCACACGGGCGTCCTCTCGCCGAAGGGGGTGAGCGGGGCGACCCACCAGCCGGGGCGGCCGATGTCGGAGTACTTGAACCAGCTGATGCCACGAGCACCATAGGCCAGCGCGGCAAAGGCGGCCAGGTTCATCTGCGCATAGGTGGGCACCGCGTAGTGGCGGTGGGCGATGGAGAGTCCGATGTACCACCATTCCTTATTGTATTTCAGCGCGGCATCGCGGAAGATTTTGAAATTGGTATAGAAGGTCTCGCGGATCTGCCCGTCCTCAAAGAAGACATACTGGTCGAAACTGGCGACCGGCGAAGGATTCTCGCGCATGAACTTCTCGACATGTTCGGCATAGGTCAACGGTAGGAAGTGCGTGATGTTCGCCGACAACGGATAGAGGTTGATGTAGGGCAACTTGCCAGATTGGTCGAGAATGGTCTGGGCCATGGGCACCAGCCCGTCCAATTCGTAGGTCTGCGGCTCGTCTTTGACATAGAATCCCGCGATGGCGGGGTCGTCCTTGTACTTTTCGGCGAAGGGTGCAAAGTCTTTCGCCCAGGCCTCGGCATCCGGCTTCATCCAGTCGCGGTTGCTGAAGGCGGCGTTGCCGAGGAGGACCTTCATCCCCGCCTCGCGCGCCGCCGCGATCTGCGCGTCATTGCCTGCCAGACTGGCGACGGTGAAGCCGCACGCCTTCATTTCACGGTAGTAGTCCGGCTGGCGCACCAGCGGTTCCAGGGTAATGCCACCCCATGCAAGAATGGGGAACTGGTCTTCGGAAAGACCCAGCAGCTTCACAGACACCGCGCCGTCCGCCGCCCACAGCATTGTCGTCAACAGGCAGACGCAACACGCCGCCCAGCAGGATTTTCGCATCATCTTAATTTCTAGTTAGAGGTTGAACAAACAAACAGATGAAATTGCCACTAATATAACACACCGCGCGACAATCCGCGCAAGTGCGAGGTTCGGAACCGAAATGGTTATTGGCCCCCTGCGATGATATCCAGGAGTTCCTGGCGGGCAGCGTAGTGCACCTGGCACATCGTGTTCTGGCCAAAGGTAAAGGCATCCACAACCCGCTGGGCGATTTCGCGGGTGCGCGCCGGCTGAAGTTCGGCGGCCCGTTCCAGCAGGAGGTAGTCCTCCAGGCCTGCAAAAAACATCAGGAGCCTCCGGCTGGGAATCCATTTTCCGCCAAGGGGATAGGTCATTCCCCAGTTCTCGAGTCCCGCCTCCGGCGCACGCAACCGGCTTGCAATCAGCGCCCAGTAGGTGATTCCCTCCGCACCGTCCAGCCAGGCCCTCCAAGAGATGGCGCGTGCAAGGTCAAGCGGATGCACCGCGCAGGAGTCACAGTCGTAGAGCCAGACAGGGTGGCCCGAACCGTAGATATAGTCGATTGCCTTCTGGTAGTTGGCGCGTTCCGGCGGGAACTGCGTGCGGATGTGCGGGCAATAGAAATCCACGTAGGGATTGAATTGTTTCAGGACATCCAGGTTGGTCACGAGCATGTCCGAGAAGATCTGGACCTGCGGGTTGTGGGCTTTGATCGCCTTGGCACATTCCAGGAAGAGGTCGCCAAAGACCTCGTCAAAGATGTGTAGGCACCAATCATCGTATCCCCAGCCATTGCGCTCCATCTCGGCGACGAGCTGGTCGAGCCACTCGTCGTCCTTCTCGTGCCAGCCTTCCTCGCGGGTGAACCACTCCTCAATATATGCGAAACAGCCCTCACGCAGCCCTGCTTCCTCAATTTGACGCGTGTATTTTTCAATTCTCGTCAAGTCCCTGCCATCCAAGTTGAATTGGATGGTGTTGAGGCGGCCTTCCTTCATCAGCGGTGCCATCTCCGGACGAAAGGCGTTGCCATAGTCGAAAAGGAAGGTGCGCACCGGCATCTGGTCAGGCATCCGCCACGGCAGAACGGTAAAGCTCAATTTTGTTGTTCGCACGGCAAAACGCTCCCCCAATGGCGTGAGCACGACCTCGCCTTCGTAGGTCCCCGGCGGCAGTTCGCCGGCGCGGAACTCCAGCGCGTAGGCTTGGATGGCTTGGGACGGAATCTCCTGAAGCGAGTCCATCGCCATCTCCACGGCGCAGTCCGCCCGTTCGTCCACCCACGCCAATTTCCGGAGCACCACCGCCTGGCAGATTTCCCCCTTCAGGGTGAGTTGATAGGTCATCGGCTGGAAACTCTGGTTGGAGACCAGCAGCACCGCGCCGTCATGCCCGCCCTGCGGCGCCCGTGCCTGCCAGCATTCCGTGCTCTCCGGCAACAGCGTGCTCCTCTGGGTGAAATCGAACAACTCCGGCTGGAGCTGAAGCTGCATGGCATCCGCAAACCACTGCTGCTCCACCTCAAGCAAGTTGATGGAGGACTCTCGACCCGCCAGGAAGTCCTCCAGCCGACGCGTGGTCTCGCGGCGGCGCACGACGCTCTCGTGCTCCGCCAGGCCCGCCGCCTCCAGCGCCGAGATTTCGTCCCGCGTGGCTGCCAGTTGTTTTTCGACCTCCACCGCAAGAATATCCGCCTGCTCTGAAGTGATGAGGAGCTCCGTGTAGTCCTCGGCAACTATGGCGCCGGGCGAGACAATCGCGTCCGGCCCCAGCGTCTCCACGCAAATCCGGTCCACCGCCGCCCAGGTTCCCTCGCTATTGTAGTCGATGCCCACCGCCGCCGACAGCAGCTCGTTCTCCTCCACCATCACTCGCTCCAGGATCAGCGCCTGGCGAACGAACGGGAACATCCCCTGCCCACGCGACAAAAGACGGCAATCACCGCCGTAGGAGACGCCCTCCGAAAGCGCGACACGGACATATCCGGGACGATTGCTCTTCACCCAAACGGTCAGCCTCACGCGCGTGCCTACCGGCAGCTTCAGCCCTTTAAGGTCCACCACCAGCGCCGTCCAGCTGCGTGCCGTAGGATTGCAAAGCAGCCACGGGCGGCTGTCCTGACCTTCGATCTGCGTCTCCGGCAGTTGGGTGATGACTCCCTGATAGTCCCCGTAGCTGCTCTTGGCCTCAATGCCAAGCTCCGCCAGCGGTCTGCCGTCGAACCGGATGTCCCGCAGGACTTCGGCGAAGGTCAACGGGGCGAGGAAGCACAAGGCGAATACCGTGAAGAGAAGAATCGTGAGTTTTTTCATGATGATATGAAATAGGGGGTGAAATGGATGTGGAAGGCTTTTTCCTTAATTTAAACAGGCTGGAGCAATTCCAGGGTATGTACCGCTAGTTTTTTTCACTTTTTTCACACCAGACATTTGCAATTCGGAAATCGGCAGTTACAGTAAGCACATTGACAATCCAAGATGCCAGAGTGGCGGAATTGGCAGACGCGCTGCGTTCAGGTCGCAGTGGGCTTACGCCCGTGAAGGTTCAAGTCCTTTCTCTGGTACCAGTCTCTGAAAAGAAGAATCTCCGCCTACGAGATTCTTTTTTTTTGCTTGAAGGGCGAGAGTGGCGGAATTGGCAGACGCGCGAGATTTAGGTTCTCGTTCCGAAAGGAGTGCGGGTTCGATTCCCGCCTCTCGCACCAACCGCAAAATTCGCGGAAGCCGTGACTTGAATTGTCATTCATCAAGGTGCGGTCGCAAGCCCGTGTCCTATTCTCCCGTTGAAGCCTGCAGGGAGTCTTGCAGGTCGAGGGAACTCTGGAGAATCTCCCGCCAAACGGGAGTGCCGAAGGTGCAAGGCGATGCCAATAGGCAACGCTGAATCTCTCAGGCAAAAGGAAAGAGTGCATTTTCTGCAAACGACTTTTTCTCCAGAGCTGTTAGCCTCCGCCTGAGGCTGGCAGCTCTTTTTCGTTGTCAGGCAAACGCAATCACGGACTGAAATCAATGGAGCAATTCCTCACCAAACTCGCCGCCTTCAACGATGTCATCAACACCTTCATCTGGGTCAAAATCGGACTAGTGCTGCTACTGGGCACAGGTTTGCTCACGACCATTGCCACAGGATGCTTCCAGATCACACATCTGCGCCACTGGTGCCAGCAGACCTTCCTGCAACTCTTCTCCAAGCACTCCCATAACAAGACCGACCAGAGCGCTATCTCGCAGTTCCAGGCGCTTTGCACGGCGTTGGCCGCCACCATCGGCAC
>JAFXSU010000042.1 GCA_017525435.1 Victivallales bacterium | reverse complement strand
CTAATTGCTAATTACTTTGAGCCGGGGTGGTCAATGGGCAGACCTTTCTGGCAAAGCGGGCAGTTGTCCGGCTCAAAAGTCTTGAGGGAAAGCTTTGCAAGGCTGTGGAAGGGAATGCCGAAATCCACGTCGCCTTTGGAACGGTCCACGACGACGGTGACGCCGACTGGCGTGGCACCGTAGGAGCGCACCAAGTCGATGGTCTGCTGGACGCGACCGCCTTTGGTGACCACGTCTTCGGCAACCAGGACCTTTTCGCCTGGCTTCAAGGTGAAGCCGCGGCGCAGAATCAGGTTGGAGTTGTCGTCCTTTTCCGCGAAGATCGCGCGGGTTCCCAGCGCACGGCCGACTTCCTGACCGACAACGATGCCGCCAATGGCGGGCGAAATCACCACGTCGATCCCCGCGTCTTTCCAAGGCTTGGCCATTTCGGCGCAGAGCAGCGCGGCGACCTGCGTGTGCTGGAGAAGCAGCGCGGCTTGGAAATACTGGTCGCTGTGAAGTCCGCTACGCAACAGGAAATGTCCGTTGAGCAAGGCTCCAGTATCGCAGAGGTATTTGAGGATTTCGGTGTCGTTCATTTATGTAAGTCCTTTGTAATGAAAAAGTTATCTATGATGTCTCGGCGGTGCTCCCGGAGTCGGCTTGGGCTTGGGAGCGGTGACCTTGGCGAATTGGTCGATGGCGTCGCAAAGTGCGGCGGAAAGCTTGTCCTGGTATTCAGCGGAAAGAATCTTTTTTCGTTCGGCCTCGTTGCTGAGGAAACCAAATTCGACAAGCATGGACGGTGCCGGCGAATGCGAGATGACGTAAAGTTGTTTGCGCCTCACTCCGCGATCCACTGCCTTTGTCGCCTTCACCAAGTTCTTGAGGGTGAGGTACGCCAAAAGTGCGTTGCTGGAGTGGAATTTGGTGCCAGGGAGATTCTTTCCGAGCGTGGTGGTGCCGTAGGATGGCACGCCTGCGGGATTGGCGATCCAGACCTCAATTCCATTGACGCTTGCCTCGGAGTGCGCATTGCAGTGGAGGCTGATGAAGAGATCCGGCTTTTTGGATGTGCAGAGCGCGCTTCGTGCCGCGAGCGTGAGATCCGCGTCCTTCTCGCGTGTCATGAGAACAGTATATCCGCGCTTCTGGAGGATGGATCGAACGCGTTTTGCCAGAAGGAGATTGAGGTCTTTCTCCTTGGTGCCGGATTGTTCGGTGCCCTGGTCCTTTCCACCATGTCCCGGATCAAGCATGATGGTCTTGATTTTGCGTTTGGGAATGGTCTGGGTGCGGAGGATGGGGTCTAGGAAGTTGGTAAAATCAGTCTGCTCAAGGTGGAAATCGCCATTTCGGAAGATGACCTTGTAGCAGAAGTTCACCTGGTATCCATCCAGCGTGCATTTCACACTGTCAGCGGTGAAGACGACCTTCTGTCCCAGTCGGTTGGTGATGGTGAGAACCTTCTCCTTGCTGGTGATTCTCTGGCTTACGGTGCACTTGTAAAAACGAGCGATTTCAGAGAGCCGAAGGTATTTTCGGGAATTGACGGTGATGTAATGGATCACCGAACGCTGCGGCTCAGCCGCCGACAATTGCCACAGCCTTCCTGCAGGCGCAGTCACCAGCCAGAGCAGGATGGCTGTCAGCAACAGGAGGCGATGGCGGAAGGTGTTCGGCATACGCAGGTCAATTTTCCCGAAGTGCGGAGGTGACCTCAACGGTGGCGGGACGGCGTCGTTTCACGACATCCTCGTCAATCACGCATTTGGCGCTCTGATGTTCGTCCAATTTGGGCAGGTCGTACATCGCGTCAAGCATCACGCTTTCGAGGATGGCACGCAATCCACGTGCGCCAGTTTTCTTGGCCACTGCCTCGTCGGCGATGGCTTCCAGGGCTTTCTGGGTGAATTCCAGCTGGATGTTGTCCATCTTGAAAAGCTCCTGGTACTGCTTGGTAATGGCGTCCCTGGGGTCGGTGAGAATGTGCACAAGGTCGTCGCGCGTGAGTTCCTGAAGCGCGGCGATGACCGGGAGTCGGCCGACGAACTCCGGAATGAGTCCGAAATGGACGAGGTCCTCGGGTTCGACATAGGCCAGCGGGTTGCTGGCCAGCTGTTCGCGGGTAAGCACGCCTGCCTCAGAAGAAGAACGCTCGAAGCCGAGTGCCCGCGACCCGCCGCGCTGCTCGACAATCTTGTCCAGCCCGACGAATGCTCCCGCGCAGATGAAGAGGATGTTCGTGGTCTCCAAGTGGAGGTATTCCTGATCGGGGTGCTTTCGTCCGCCTTTCGGGGGGATGTTGGCGACGGTGCCCTCCAAAATTTTCAAGAGTGCCTGCTGCACTCCCTCGCCGGAGACGTCACGGGTGATGGAGACGTTCGCGGTCTTGCGGGCGATCTTGTCAATTTCGTCCACATAGACGATACCGATTTTTGCCTTGTCGAGATCATAGTCCGCCGCCTGCACGAGCCGGAGGAGGATGTTCTCCACATCCTCTCCGACATAGCCGGCCTCGGTGATGGTCGTGGCGTCCGAAATGGCAAACGGCACCTTCAGACGCTTCGCCAGCGCCTTGGCAAGCAGCGTCTTGCCCGAACCGGTCGGACCGATCATCAGGACGTTGCTCTTCGCCAAATCCACGCCGTTGTCCACCGAATTTCCTGCATCTTCGTAGAGCAGCCGCTTGTAATGATTATAGACAGCCACGGAGAGCACTTTTTTGGCCTGGTCCTGCCCATAAACATACTGACTGAGATAGTCGTAGATTTCGCGTGGCGTTCCCAAGTCATTGCGGCTGAACGGCAGTTCCTTTTTCGTGGAGCCGTGGCGCGGCTTTGGCTGGCTTTCTCCGAGGTGGTCGTGCAGGTAGTCCGCAGCCGTGATCAGCAGTTGCTCGAAGTAGGGATCTCCGCTGGTGGCGGCGCCAGTTACGAAATTGCTGACGCATTCGCGGCAGACGAAGACATTCCTCCGCCTGTCGCCATAGCAGATATCCGCCGGTGGTTTGACGGTGCCGCAGATGGTACACTGCAGCCCGTCGTCTCCTGAGTTATTTGGCTTCCTAGGCATTCTTCTACTTACGCCTTGACCTCGCTAGGCTTGATGATGGAATCGATGACATGGTATTCAAGCGCCTCTTCGGCAGACATGAAGAAGTCTCGCTCGCTGTCTTTGGCAATCTGCTCGGCAGTCTTGCCAGTGTGCTTGGCGAGGATTTCGTAGAGGGCGCCCTTGGTCTTGAGGATTTCGCGGGCCTGGATGTCGATATCTGCGGCGGTGCCGTCGCAACCGCCGGAGGGCTGGTGGATCATCACGCGGGAATGGGGCAGGCTGTAGCGTTTGCCTGCGGCGCCCCCGCAGAGGAGGACAGCACCCATGCTGGCTGCCTGGCCGATGCAGTAGGTGCGCACATCGCAGGAGAGCATCTGCATCGTGTCATAGATGGCAAGTCCCGCAGTGACCACGCCGCCAGGGCTGTTGATGTAGAAGTCGATGTCCTTCTTGGGGTCTTCGCTTTGCAGGAAGAGCAGTTGCGCGACGATGAGATCCGCGACCTGGTCATCCACCGCACCGGTGAGCATCACGATGCGGTCCTTCATCAGGCGCGAGAAAATATCATAGGAACGCTCGCCGTTGCCGGTCTGCTCAATCACGAATGGCACATAGTAGTTTTTTGAAGTCATGAATTGCCTCCTGAAAAATGATTTGGTTGGAAGTTATTGCAGGTTCGATGCAATCAAGGGCCGGCGTTTGGCCGGCTTAAAAGAATACACCTGAACTTTGAAGAATCTTTCACAGTCGGCAGGGTTTCCTGCAAAACTGCGGAAGCCATGAAAACGCAACGCCTGAGAGTGCCCGCTGCATTGGCGACCAGGCCCTGTGTTTACAAGAACCTGGCGAATCCAGATGCGCACAGGGCATCCCAGGCGCCGAAGGCGGACGGCTTCTTTTGCAATGCCGTCCAATCGGATGTGGATGCAGCGGAGCTATTTGTTTTCGGCGGTGTCCGCTGGGGTGGCGGCCTCGGCTTTGGCTTCGGCGCCCTTGACATTTTCGCGGATGAAGTCCAGTGCCTTCTGACGCAACAGAGTGCCAAAGACGTTGTTGAGGAACTGGCTGTTGCCCGAGACTTTCTTCATGAATTCGTCCGGGGACATGCCGCTCTGCTGTGCCATGCTGTAGCAGTATTGGTAGAAGGCTTCGGGCGGAACCTGGAGTTTTTCCGTCTCGGCGATGCGTTCCAGGGCGAGATCCAGTCGCAGGTCTTTTTCGACCTGTGCCTTGATCTCCTCCTCTTTGGCGGTGCGCTGCTGGGCGATTTGCTCCTCGGTGGCGCCGTCTTTGCGAAGATGTTCCAGGGCATGCTCAAGTTCGTGGTCGCAGGCATTCTTGACCACGGTCGGCGGCAGCGGGAAGGAGAGTTTGGCGGCCAGCTGTTCGCGAATCTGGTCATACATCTTGAAGATGGCGGCGCGTTCGTTCTGGTCCTCCATCCGCTTGCGCAGGAGCGCCTTCATGCCGTCAAGATCTTCGCAGCCATACTGCTTGAAGAGTTCAGGAGTCAACTCAGCGGGGGTGAAGCCGTGGACCTCGCGGACGGTAAAATGGTAATTGAGCTTTTTGCCCTTCAGGGCGTCCACGCGGAACTCCGCCGGGAATTCAATGGCGACATCCTTGCTTTCGTTTGCCTTGAGTCCAGTCAAGGCAGCGGTGACGCCGGGGAAACTCTCCGGTTCGCGGAGCATCTGCCAAGAATTGTTGGCGCTCAGGAGATAGGAGGCTTCCTTGACGGCCTTGAGTTCCTCATCCGCATCAGAGGTGTAATCGACTTTCAGCATGTCGCCTGCCTCGGCGGCGCGTTCCACCACGGCGTAGCTGCCGTGGGTGCGCAGGAAGGTGTCGGCGGCCTCGTCCACTTGCTTGTCTTCGACAGGGGTGAGTTCCTTTTGAATGTCAAGGCCTTTGTACTGCGGCAATTCGAAGTCTTCGAAGACCTCGGTCTTGACGGTGAAATCGTAGGGTTGCCCTGCCTGGTAGGCCGGCGGCTGACCGCCGTCGAGCGCGAACTCTCCGGCAATGCGGAGCTTCTTGTCGGTGACGACCTGCTGGAGGGACTGGTTGATGAGCCGTTCCTTGGTTTCTTCCTCAATGGCTTTGCCATAAAGGGAAAGGATGAGCTGGCGAGGCGTGTGGCCGGCCCGGAATCCAGGGCGAACCACCTTCTGGCTGTATTGGCCCAGGATGCTGGAATATGTCTTTTTGACAGTATCAGCCGGAACCACGATGTGCGCAGTGATGCAGCATGGTGCGGTGGTGGTGATTTCGGCGTTCAGACCATTGGCGAGGGTTTCCACGATTACTCCTTAAGCAAAAAGAGAATTTTCACGAGCATTGGCGGGATTCATTTTTCCTGCAATGCGGGAGATGCCATAATAACTCCGTCCAAACTGGTTTGGGGAGGAGAGTCCGGCGCAAATCGGACGGAAGATTGTACTATAGAGCTAATTCTCAGACTTTCACCTGAGAACTGGCCACGAAGATGATTCAGGTGGCTTCAAAGAATCTCGCTGAAACCACCCGAAGGTTTTGAACGACTATTTGGTAGGAATTTTGGGCGGGGCCGGGTTGCGGAGGTTCTCAAAGACCTTCTCGAAGAGCGGCAGCGAAGCCTCGACGTCCTCGGGGTGCATCAGTTCGGCGCAGTCGCGCGGAGTGAGTTGCGGACGATCCTCATAAGCCTTCTTAAAGAGGCTGGTGTAATAGCGGATCAGGAAATCATCCTCGTTGGCGACGGTGCGGAAAAGCGAGAGCAGTCGCCGAGACTGGGGCTGGCTGTTGGATTTCGGATTCTCCCAGAGGCAGGCGCCGAAGATGAGGGACCAGATGGTCCCCTGCCATGGACGGTCTTCAACAACATGCTCCGGATCAATCGTATTACGCAATTCCTCGTTGGTCATCTCGCGGCCCTTCTCAGAGAAGATGACATAGATGTTGTGGAGCACCTTGTCTCGGATTTCACCGTCGGTGATGTGCCAACGTGTGGCCTGCATGTACTGCGCCAAGTCGAAGGAGTTGAGCTCCTCGTCGGAGTAGGCGGAGGCGTTGTGGCAGTTGCCCAGCCCGATGTAGGTGTCGTCTTCCTTCTTGGTGATTTTCACCGTGGTGTTGGCGATGTTGCGGAGGAACTCCTCGAAATCGCTGCAGGCAAAGTCGGCGACGCTGAAATCCGGCAAAGCGGCCTGGATCTTAGACTCCAGTTCTCCGATGGGCAGTTCAGCGGTGGCCAAGATGGTCTTCAGCTGATAAAGCACCTGGGACTTGTCCACGGTGTTTGGGGTCTTGCTGCGCATCCCGCTTTCGTTGGTGCTGATGAACTCGTCGGACACGCGGGTGAGTGCGGCAGCGGCGGCGGCTTCGGCGCCAAGGATATAGACCTTGCGCCCTGAAGTGCGGATGCGGGTGATGAATGGAAGGAGCGCCAGATCGTTGGAGCCGAAGACCACGCCGCCGATGTTCGGGTTGGCAGCGATGATGTCTAGGGCATCAAGTCCCATCGTGACAGCGGCAAAGCCGGGGATGCGGGAGAAGGTGCCGGTGGTGCCGTGGGGCACATGCTGCATGGCGATGCCGAGGCGTGCCAGATCGCCAATGGTACGGCGGGTGCGGGGAGCCGTCCAATCCCCAAATGCCTTGGAATAGACCACCGGACCATAATGGTTCTCTAGATATGCGACTGCGTCCGGATGGGAATAATTACGGGTGGGGTCGCCTTCTGACTTGCCGGTGAAACCCATGAGGTTGTCATAGTCAATCAGAAGCGCCAATTGCATTGATTTCTGTGTCATAGCTGTAGTCTCGTGGTATAGAGTGCGGTGACTCGTGGAATGGTAATTGGAGGTTAAAGGTTGGGGTTATTGGTTGAAGTTAAGGTTAAAGTTTGGGTTAAGATTAAGGTTGAAGTATCATCAATGTCCTGCGGAATTGCAGGCATGATTCAATGATCGCTAAGATGGATGTTTTTGCAGGCGGGTGGCAAATGCGTTCGGCCAGTGCCGCAAACGACGTGGCTGGCCGTTCCGCGCAGCCCAGACTTCGACGACATCGAAGCGCATCGTCAGGGTCGGTTCTGCCAAAGCACGCAAGTAGGCGGCTGCGGCTTTTCGCAGCCGTTGCTGTTTGGCATCGTGGACTGCCCATGCGGGATGAACGGCCTGTCCAGGCCTCTCACGGCGAGTCTTGACTTCGATAAAGCAGAGCACCCCTGCCGCGTCGCGCATCACCAGGTCTAATTCACCGACACCATGTGGCGCATGGTAGTTGCGGCAAAGCAGACCGTAGCCGGCGTTAAGCAGATACTGGCATGCGGTCTTCTCGCCGGACCGACCAAGCCGGGCAGAACGCCGCCGCAGAAAAAGCAGCCGCGCAGACCACAGTCGTCGAACCGCGTCCTGCTTCCAACCGCGCAACTTATTTTTCGCAATTTGGTATAATGTAATACCTCTTAACACTTTTGCGAATTTTTCTGGGAAGTTCTACAGTTTAACGCTGCGTCCAGAGCGGATGGCTTTTTCCTCTGCCAGGCAGATGCGGATGGATTCGCGGGTGCTTTCGGGGGAGCACTGGACAGGTTCCCGGCCGGCCAGCAGGCAGCCGGTGAAGTAGTCGATTTCGCCCCAGTAGCCATTTTTGCCTTTGATGGTTTTGCGGGTTTCGGTGGCACCTGCATAGGTCTTGTTGGTCTTGGCGACCACGATGTCGTCGCCGCTCAGGGTGACGGTGGCTTTCTCGTAAACGGCCACGGCGTTGCAGAACCATCCGCAGCGCAGCCAGCTGGCCTCGGCGGAGGCGTAGAAGCCCTCGGGGTAGGTGAAAGAGGCAAGCACATCGTCGATGCCACCGGAGACACGGGTGACGCCGACTGCGCTGACCGCAGTCGGCACGCCGAACATGTAGTTGTAGAAGTCCACATCGTGCAGGTGGAGGTCAAGCAATGCTCCGCCGCTCTTCTTGGCATCACGGTACCAGGGTTCCTCGGAGCCGTAGGCAGCGCCGCTGAGGCGCATGGAGTGGATGCGCAGGAGTTTGCCGTAGGTCTTCTTGCGGTAAATCTCACGGAAGGCATTGTACACCGGGCTAAAGCGCAGACACTGCGCAATCATAAAGTGTCGGCCAGTCGCCTTTGCGGTCTTGAGCATCTGGTCCGCCTGGGCGACAGTGCGGGCCATCGGTTTCTCGCAGATGACATCCATGCCGTCCTTCATCGCGCGGATGGCGTATTCGGCGTGGAGATGGCCAGGCAGGCAGATATCCAGCACATCGGGCTTTTCGTTGGCCATCAACTCCTCGTAGGTGGCGTATTGCTTGATGCCCCTGAGGTTCATGTCCTCGCTCTTGCCAAGGTTGATGCTGGCGGAGAGTTCCTTGAAGCGCTTTGGGCAGTGGTCCACAATCGCAATCAACTTGCAGTTCTTCTGATCTGCATACTGCGTGGCGTGGAAATGGCCCATGCCACCGAAACCAATCAGGGCGACTTTGAGTTTTTTAGCCATAATTCGTTTAAAATTAGTATGTTGTCTTATTAGTAAACAAAACTTTTCAAGGGGTCAGGCAGATATCGTCCGCCAGTAGTCCAAAGAAGGTGTCGGACATTGGCGGGGTTGATGCCATGGTCGTCGCAGAAGGTGGATTCCAGAACCATGCGTGGACCTGGGAAGGTTGCGGCGCTGGAGTGTTCAATCTTCTGGTTTTCGAGACCTCGGACGGTCTGCTGGTAGGGGACCAAGATTTCGTCGGGGACAGTGAAGCATCCGTCGAGCATGGTGTCCATCTCTCGGCTGACAAGGCGGGATGGCCGCGAGACAGCCAGTCCGTCGGCGCTGGTGCGGTTGGTCAGCCCGATGTCATAGACCGAGATTTCGTTGAACTTTCCAGTGACGAGGCCGAGTGTCATGCAGGGGGCGTCGGTGGGTTCTGCGAAGAAGCACCGGACCGCCTTGGGACCGAAGATGGTCTTGAGTCCGAAGGTGATTCCGCCGGGGGCACCGCCGACACCGCAGGGGAGATAAACGAAAAGAGGGTGTTCGGAGTCTGGCGTCAGACCATTTTGCCGCAACTGGGCGGCGGTGCGGAAGGCCGCTACGGAGTAGCCCAGGAAAAGCGCACGGGAGTTCTCGTCATCGATGAAATGCGCATTCGGCATGGCGAGTGTCTCGGCACGGCCGACACGGATGGCCTCAGTCCAGTCGCCTTCGTGCTCCACGACTTCGACTCCGCGCGAACGCAGAAGTTCCTTCTTCCAGGCCTGTGCGTCAAAGGACATGTGGACACGAGCGCGGAAGCCCAGCGCGGCGGCCATGGTTCCGATGCTCAAGCCGAGATTGCCGGTACTGGCAACGGCGAGGGTGTATTGTCCAAAGAGCGTCCGCGCCTCCGGTTCGGCGAGTTTTCGGTAGTTGTCGCCAAGCGTCAGCAGACCGTGGTCCATGGCGAGTTTTTCGGCGAAGGCGAGGACCTCGTAGATGCCGCCACGTGCCTTGATGGAGCCGGCTACGGGCAGATCGTGGTCTGCCTTGAGCAGCAATGTCCCGCCGTTTGGCAAGAGCCGCCGGGCGAGATTTGGCACTTTCAGGAGCGGGGACTCGATGATGCCGTTGGTCACGGCTGCCTCGTCGAAGAGTTGTGCGAGCAATGGCGCACAACGGGCGAGCCGCGCCTCGGCGTCCAGCATGTCCGACAAGGTAAAGTCGCCCGTGCCCTTGCCAGTGGCGTGCGGATTCAGCCAGAGGAAAGGCGTACGGCTACGGAGGAGTTGCAGATTGTCAGACATGGAGGTTCACTGTTCTATTGAATGCCACGCAGGCCATGCGGCTGCCAAATCATTTTTCGTTCCTCACACCTTGCGGTCGGCGAGGTCGAGGTAGTGGTTCCAGTCAAATGCGATTTGGTCGTGGACGCCGATGCGGTAGTGGTAGCTCACATCGCCGGAGACGCTTTCTCCGGGCTTGGGCATGTCGCGGTTGAGAACCTCGAAGTGCCCGAGGAGCTGGTAAACAGGTCCGGCGTAGTAGGCGGAGAGGAACTCGCCCTTCGGATCCGCCCACTGGTCCTCGGTCGCACTGGCGACTGCGATTGGCCGCGGCGCGGCCAGCGCAATGAGTTCATGTTGATCCACAGGCATTTCCGGCTCGCGTACGATGAACTGCTGAGCCGCTTCTGGACACCAGTGCTTGAAGACGTTGAGCATCACCAGGAAGGTCTCGCCATACCAGCGCCGCGAAAGCGCTGCGCCCCCGCACCCGGAGTCGTTTGAGACCACCATCCGGAAGCGTTGGTCGTTCGCACCTGCCCACAGCGCGGTCTTGCCTAACCGCGAATGACCGTGGACGACTACGCGTGTGGCATCCACCTCGGGAATGGTCTCCAAACAATCGAGCAGTCGGGAGAGGCCCCATGCCCAGGCGCTGATGGAGCCGTATTTGGGATGCGTGCCGTCAAAGCCCTCCAGACCGTCGTCAAAGAGGCTCCAGATGGATTCGCCCCAGCCGTCCGTGCTGTCTGGGAAGAAGTCGAGGTAGCAGCATGTGACGGAGGCATATCCGCGTTGAACCACGTCCTTGTGGGGCCAACGGCGTTCGGACTCCGCGCGCGGGATGTCGGTCTTGCGGGGATTGACCAATACTGCCTCTTCGGTCACCGTGGAGTGGTTGCCTTTGAAGTTGAGTCCCAAGAAGGCGGGGACCTTTTTCCCGTTGGCGTTTTTCGGCAGATACATCAGCATCATCGCGGAATGCGTGCGACCATTGGCCATCGCGAAATCCAGCCGAATCTGACGGCGCACGGCGGTGCCGTCCAGAGCATCATCGGCTTCTTCCACGACCTTGTAGGTGACTTGGTCGGCCCGCGGAGGCAATGGACCGTAGAAGTTCTCGGTGAACCACTTCAGCAGTTCCGGACGGCGCTTGGCAAACCAGTCGTGGGGCGTCTCCACCTCCTGCCCGTCAAAACACTTCAACGGATCTGGAACAGTGTAGGGAAGCACAAGGCTGTCATCGTACAGCGTACGGGTTTGCACGATCTCTTGGCAGAGTTCCGAAGACCAGGGCTGTTGCGCGTCTTTGCGCCATTGTTCGATAGGGTGCTTGTCCATGTTAGAAATTATAATTAACTTATTGAATTTCAGAAAGTTTCTTCATTACTTGCTGAAGATCCTGCCAGACCAGCAGCTTGGTGTCATGGAATTGCTTTGCATCACGCTCGAAACGGATGACATAGGAGGGATGGAAGGTCGGCATGGTGGGAATGCCACAGACCTCAATCCATTTCCCCCGTGCGCTCATGATGCCAGAACGTCCAGTGAGGAATTTCAACGCGACATTGCCTAGAAGCACAATCACCTTCGGGTTAACCAGTGCAATCTGGCGGCGCAGGTATCCAATGCAGGCATTTCCCTCTTCTGGCAGCGGATTTCGGTTGCCTGGGGGACGACATTTGACGATGTTCGCGATATATACCGCCTTGGCGGGGTCGGTGCATGCACGGTCGCGCCCCATGGCGCCAATCATGCGGGTCAGGAGCTGTCCGGCGCGTCCGACGAAGGGGACGCCCTGCGCATCTTCATCCGCCCCTGGGCCTTCGCCGATGAACATCAGCGGCGCGGTGCGACAGCCGTCTTCGATGACCACGGAGTGTCTTGTGGCGCACAAGTCGCAGCATTGGCAGGCAAGACAGGCGTGGCAAATCGTGTCCCAATCGGCGGAAGAAACATCGGGCGGCGGAGGATAGACGACGGGCGCAGGCGCTTCAATCACAGCACTTCCCTGCGTGGGTGCGGGAGCTGGTTTATTTGCAGTAAAGTCCTGCGTCAGTATGCTTGTATAATTTTGCGCGGGGGCGGGGGTGGATGCCCTCGCCGGAGCGACTGGAGGCCGCCGCATCCCCAGCACCGCCAGGTTGTGCGGTGATAGTTCCGCAAAACGCATGCCTCTGCGCTGACGCTCGCGGACGATACGGATGAGCTGTTCGATAATGGTCATGACGAGCGGGCGCATTAAATTGCGCCCCTCCCGTTTTTATAATAATAGGTTTAAAGGGTGACGGTGACCTTCTTGGTTCCCGCAGTGACTTCGCCGATGACGGCGGCCTCGAAGCCCGCCTTTTCCGCAATGGCGACGCCTTCTTCGGCACGGTCGGACGGCACGAACCATACCATGCCCACGCCCATGTTGAAGACGCGGTACATCTCATAGGGATCCACCTTGCCCGCGTTCTCAATCAACTTGAAGATTGGCGGGACATTGCGAATCTTCCTGGCATCGAAATGGACATCGACGTCTTCGGGCAGGATACGCGGGACGTTGTCGTAGAGGCCTCCGCCGGTGATATGCGAAATGCCGTCCAATGGGAACTTGCACTCCATTTCGCTCTTGATGGCTTGCCAGTAGCAGCGGTGGGGCTTGAGCAGCGCCTCGCCGACGCTCTCGCCGCCCAGTTCGGCGGGCTTGGAGTCCACGGTATAGCCGGCGGTCTCGAAGAGCACCTTGCGCGCGAGGCTGAAGCCGTTGGTGTGCAAGCCCACCGAGGTCAGCCCGATGGCCACGTGACCGGGGCGGATGTGCTCGCCGGTGATGATCTCGTCCTCTTCGACCATTCCGGTGATGCAGCCCACCAGGTCGAAATCATTGCCGTACATGCCGGGCATCTCGGCGGACTCGCCGCCGATCAGACAGACACCCTGTGCCTTGCAGGCGTCCGCGCATCCGGTCAGCACGTCCTCGTAAAGAGGACTGCGCATCTTGCCGATGCCGATGTAGTCCATGAAATAGACTGGCGTGGCGCCCTGGACGGCGATGTCGTTGATGCAGTGGTTCACGATGTCGTAGCCCACGGTGTCGTATTTTTCCATCATGGCGGCGATCATGAGCTTCGTGCCAACGCCGTCCACGGAAACGACCATCACGGGGTGCTTCCACTTGCCCAGGTCGATGCGATAGAGTCCGCCGAATCCGCCGATGGGTGCAAGCACTTCAGGGGTGCGAGTGGCGGAGATGCGGCCCTTGACCGCTTTGAGCAGCTTGGTTGCCAGATCGATATCCACGCCGGCAGCCTTGTAGGCCTCGCTCTTGCCTTCGTTTGCGTTCATGTGAAAATACTCCTATTCATCAGGTGGGACAGAAATGACTTTCCCTTAATATAGAGCGGATTTCAGAAGCGGTTGAGAGGTCCAGGGCGATTTCTGAAGTCATGTCATGGTGTCATGCACCATTCCGGCGCAACTCCTGAAAAGGGCAATACGGGTTTACTTTGCGGTCTCATTGTGCGGCTTGAGCCCAGCCAATGAAATCACCCACTTGCCATCGACTTTCTTCATCGGCACATCGAAAACACCAGTCATTTTGCCCATTTTGGCCTCGCAGACAATGAGGACATCATCGCCGTTCATTTCCGTTGAGACGATATTCCCCAGTTCCACTTGCATGAAGTTGCTTTTCAGCGCCGCAAGGATGTTGTCTTTCGATTCTGCCGGCAGGAAGTTGGCTAATTTCTCATAATCCTTTTTAATTAAAGCATTTGCTGCTTCATTAAAGGACTGCGTGGCAAGCTCAATCGGCGAGGGCTTGGCAGCCGCACTGGAACTTTTGCCACAGCCGGTCAGATGCCCTATGGCGAGCAGGGCGAAAAGCGTGATGCCGAAAAGGAAACGGGTTGTTTTCATTGAAGCTTGAGGAGTAGAGAGTTATTCGATTTCAAGGAATTTGGGTGCGACGGCGAGGTTGTCCACGCCGGTTTCCGTGACGGCGACGGTGTCCTCAATGCGGATGCCGCCCCATTCGGGATAGTAAAGCCCGGGCTCGTCGGTGACGACATTGCCGGCGACCATCGCGCGTTCTTCACCCGAAGAGAGGCTTGGGCTCTCGTGGATTTCCAGCCCGACGGAGTGTCCGAGGCCGTGGAAGAAGCCGTGATAGACGCCGGTTTCAGGATCGGCTCCAGTCTCGTAGCCGGCGGCCTTGAAGTCCTCGACGACCATGTTGTGCATCTCCTTGCCTTGCACGCCAGCCTTGAGACGCGAAAGGACCTTCTCCTGCGCGGCGAGCACGGTTTCGTAGGCCTTGCGCACGGTTTCCGGGGCCTTTCCCTTCACGCGGGTTCGGGTGAGGTCGCCGAAGTAGCCAGTCGCCTGGTCACGCGGGAAGATGTCCATCACGATGGGTTCGTTGGCCTTGATGGGGCCTTCGCCGTGCTGATGCGGGTCGGCGCCCTGCGGACCGGGTGCGGTGATGGTCCCCTGCGCCAATCCTCCGAGGCGAGTGATTTCGAGGTCGATGGCGCTGCGCAGTTCTTCGGCGGTGAGGATATGTCCGCCGAGATGCAGGAAGCCGTCGTCGCCGATGATGGCAGAGCGGAGCATGCCGTCCGCCTGCGCCAAACCCGCTTCCGCCAGCCGCTCGGAGTGGCGGATTTTCTCAATCTCCTCGGGGGATTTGACTGCTCGCTCCGGGCAGAAGTTCCACTGTGTCTTGATGGTGAAGCCCGCCTCGCGCAGGAGGTCGCCGAAGACCAGCGGGAAGCGCTCGGGGACTTCCCATGTGGTCTCGCCTGTGCCCTGAGCGACTGCGGAGACCTGCTTCACAAACCAGTGGCGCTTCTTTTCCTCTTCGGTCTCCTCCGGCAGGTGGAAGAACTCGCGCAGCTTCGCGGAGTCGATGACCGTCACGCCGGGCTTGCATTGCTTTTGGGCGCGCCCCAGTTCCAGCGACCCCACGACAATCGCACTTAATTCGCCGACTTGGAACCACAGAATTGGGTCGGGGACGTTGAAGCCGGTGACATACCACAGGTCGGCACTTTGCTCACTGGAGGCGTAAATCAAACGAGACATGATACTGGAAACAAAGAGGTTGCTTTATAGCCCAAGGAGCTTGGCACAGGCCGCGCACGCGGCGCAGTCGCACCATTTGGCGCCTTTCGACTGAATTTCTCGCGCATGGGCGGCCATCGCCTTTGCCTTCTCGGCTCCGAAAATCTTTTCGGCGGCAGGGGACTCGAAGAAGCCAAGCGTGTGCTCGATGGTGCTGATGTCCTCGCGGGCCTCCTGAAGCAGCGCGCCGGTGACGGTGGCTTCTTGGTTGGTGCCCACGGCAACTAGCCACGCTTGCGCGACGGCCTTGAGTTCCGGACAGCAGGAAGGGGCGTTCAGAAGCGCCTCCACGATGGGTTTCATTTCATTGGCAGTCATTGGTTTCTCCGTTTTGTAGTTGATTACTTGCCGAGTTTAAGACGCCCGAAACGATTGGGCTGGAAATAGGCACCCTCGCCAGTGGGAATCCAGGCGGAGGACTCCAGGAAACCGCCGGCCTTGCGGCTGCGGTAAACTTGCAGGAGCAGGTCGGGCGCGAAATTGGGGTCGGTGACGCCAAGAGCATCCACAGGGAGTGCGATTTTCAGCGTCCAGCGGTCAGCCTCGCGGATGATTTCCGTGGTCGCGTTGGAGCTCCAGGATTTGTCGGCGCGGAGGGCGGCGAACTGCTGGGCGTCCCAGAGGACATTGCCCGCCGTGATGATGAGGTGGTACACGGTCTCCTTGTCCTCAAAATCCGGCCCGATGAAGAGTTCGATTCCATCATCGTTCCAGGGGGACTCCTCGTCTGCGTCAAAGTGTTCTGCGTAGGTGACGAGCTGGTCCATCATGGGTTCCTGACAGCAGATAAGAAAATGGAGATTGCTGCGGTCGTAGGCAATCTGCAGGGTGGTCTGGGGGCTGGCAGGGAGACCGTCGATGGTCATGAGTTCCTTGACAGGCGCGTTGGCGACCTCATCGGGCGTGGTCACCACAGGCGCGGCGTAGGTCGCATCCGCATTGGCGGACAGGTTCTTGATGCGGTTGAAACCGCCAGCGCATTCGGTCTGGAGGGCGGCGATGCGGCGGTGATAGATCCCGTCTACTGGCGTGGCGGCCAGCGCGGTTTCAAGACATCCCTCCAATGTCTCAATGACATTTGGTGGGAAGATTACCTCGGGGGCTGGCTTGGCGTTTCCCCGCATGGCCGCCTCGTAGGCATTTTGGGCGAGTGCCCAGAAGATCTTCATCGGCTGGGCGGCAGGACCATAGTAGCGCACGTAGAATTCTTCCAGGAGGTCGGCGACATTGAGGTCTGGATTCCACAGGAGCTTTGCGGTGAGGTAGAGATTGAGCTGGATGATGTTAGGCTGGCCAGGGCGGTCGAAGCCGAACTCGTACATCTGCGGGCGGTTTTCGTCCTCGATGAATTCGCCACGCATGCGCGGGTCGTCGGCGAGATATCGGATTTCGCGCTCGATGGTGCGGCCGTATAGGACAGGAAGATTGTGAGTGGGTGGCCAGTGGGTTAGATACCAGTCCCAGAAATAGAGCTGGCTGGTGTATTGGAGCCAATGCTCGATGCGCTCATGGAACTCCTGCGCGGCCTGCGGATTCGCAAGGGCACTGCGGGCATGACAGAGCATCACGATGACATTGGGCTCGAAAGCCATCCCCTCAGGCGGGTCGAGGTATTTCTCGTAGGCGATGCAACCGAGGGACTTGCCAGGGCAGCGTTCGGCAAGGCGTTTCGCCATGCGGTTCACGAAGCCCCAGATGTGCCAGGAGAAGTCGCCTGTGCCCTCGCGATGCGGATACGACAGGTCCGCCTGACATTCCGGACATGCGCAGATCTTGAAGAGGCCGTCGTTGGCCCCCATCGGGAAGACCTCCAGTTCGGGATGCTTTGCGAAATATTCCACGATGAGGTCTAGGAAGGCATCCATCATCGCCTCGTTGTGGAGGCAGAGATTGCCCTGCCCGGAGACGGCATTCTCATTGGCGAAGGCTCGCCCGCCGTCCTCCGTGAGCGCGAAATACTCCGGGTGGGAGTCGCGGTATTGGTTCATCAGCTGGAAGGCGTGGATGATTTGGACAGGTGCGGCACCGCCGAAGCCGATGCGGCGTTGCCAGTAGGCGGTTTCGGAATCCCGTGCTAGGAAAGATATCCATGGGTAGCGGTAGGCGAAATGCGGGATTTGCCGATAGTCCAGGTCGCCTAGTTGGAGGTCCTGCGTGAGCTCCGGGACATCCGTGCCGTCGGGACCAATCCCGTAGAAGCGGATGCCGCAATGCTTTTCAAGGAATGCATATACGCCGTTGGCGGTGCCAGCGGCCTCCAGGAGGCTTACGCCGACCGATGCGTTCATCAGTTCGATGTCACGCCAGGGATTCATCATCCCGAATTCAGGCTTTCCGTGGTTGTCCACGCCAGCAATGAGCAGGTCGCCGCTTTCCGCAGTTCGCACGCAGAAGGCATCGGCTGGTTCACCAAGCAAGAAGTCACCGAGTCCGGCCGCACTGCCCAGGCGGATGACGGGCGTTTCGTCGCTGTTCGGAACGATTTCCAGTCTGGTGCCGAACTCCTGTTCCAGCCAGGCCTGCATTTCGCGCGCGGCTAAATCCACGGCACGTGCATCACCGTTGGCTTTGACGATGGCGCGGAACGGCTGTCCGGTAGGCGCGAGGAGTTGCACTGCGCTCAGCGGAAAGGCGAGGGCTAGAAGTATGCCAAGGAGGCGCATTCGAGTGATCCAGATTTACTCCGTGAAATACTGGAAGAGGTAGGTGGTTCGGCGCGCGGCGTTGATGGTGAAGGAGTCTGCGGAGCCGGGGATTTCCTTGCGCTCCGGGAGCAGCTGCAAGAGCCGGACTTTCTGCGGAAAACGGAGGGTTTGCTTCCCCGCGTCCGAGGTGCTGATCATCAGATAGTTGCCGTTTGCGTAGAGCGAGGTCGTTGCATCTCCGCCGTAGATGTGGATCCCTTCGGTCTTCAGGAGTTCGCGGAGAGTGTCGGCATCCAGGCTCCCGTTGGGGAAGTAATAGCTGGTCGAGCTGTCGGCGAGCTTCTTTCGGTAGCCTTGATGGAATTTCTTGGCGTCGGTGGCGCGGAAAAAGGGCCGTAGGAGATTCGGCTGCGCCTCCGGGTCATCGGGAAGCATGGTGATTTTCATTCCGGTGGTTGCCTCAAAGCTTTCAAGGGATGCGCCGTCAGGCGTGAGGTAGCCAGGTGCATAGAGCCAGACGAGCGTCTTGCCGGCCTTCCGCAGCCGCTCGATGGTGGCTTGGTGCTCCGGCGTGAGATAGCAGAGATTCATGAAGATATACACCTGGTAGTCCGGCAGACCAGGCAGCCCGATGTCGGTGCTGGCGATGGCATCGAAAGGCGCTCCGGCGTGGGTGAGCAAGTCGAGCGTGCCGTTGATGGAGCTGGTGATGGTCGCATTGATCTTCTCGACGCCGTGGTAGAAGACGCTCTCCAAGTCGCCGACCAAGGCGACTTTCGCAACGGACGAGCAGTCCGCGGCATTCTGGCGGATGGGCTGGAGCTTCTTGAGGTACTCGCCGATGAGCGGGTCCTCGTACCAGCCCTGCCCGAAGTCGAAATACCAGAAGCCGGTGCCGCGGATGAGGGACTGCGAGAAGTCGCGCGCGAGCAGGTTCACGCTGTCCGTGGGATTGTCGCCGTAGGAATAGACGCGTTCGGTGACCACGTGGGTGCGGGTGTCCCATTCGACGAGGTTGAGCTTTCCATGGAGGCGGTAGCTCTCGGCGAGGCTGCGGGTGGGCTCGCCGCCGCCGAAATCGCGGAAGCGCCGGTCATAGCAGGGCGGCTGCGCCTGGAAATCCACGTCCGGAGACGCGAGGATTCGGCGGTTCTCCAGATGCCATCCTTCGGCGGGGAAGTTCATCCCGAAAAAGTAACCGCAGAAATTGCCGACCAGAGCCTTGCGGTGGCTGGCTTCCTTGGCGACGTGGTCCACCTTGAGCATCAGGTTCGTGAGGCATTCGGACATGCATCGGAGGCTGTCCACCGCCGCACGGTCCACCTGCGGGTCGCGGATACTTCCCGCGCCGTTGTGCTCGCGTGCGACCTGTCCGGGCATGTGGGCGGAGATGATGGTGGCCGTGGGGTCGCCCCAGGCGGACTGCAACGCCTCGTCCGTGCCGTATTCTTTTGCGAGCCACTTGCGGAAGGCGCGGTTCATGGGTTCGGAGACGTCGGGTTCGAAGCCGCCCATCCCGTAGTAATGCCATTCCAAATAGACACCGGAGTCGATGCGGTAGCCGAAGATGCGGCTGGCGTAGGGCGTGGCTTCCAGATATTCGACAAGGAGTCGGACGCATTCGCTGAACTCGGTGCACCAGATTTCGGAGGCGTAGGAGGGCTGGGCGCAGTTGCGGTTGGTGTCGTTTTCCTTGAAATTGACCTCGGCGTTGGCGTAGCGCACCAATTCGTCCTGATTGTCCATCACCCACCATTTTGGCGCCTGATAGGCACCGATGCAGAAGAGGAATCGCGCCTCGGGGTCGATGTCGAGCATCCGGGCGATCTTCTCCTTCGCGGGCGAGAAGTCGTATTTGCCGTAGTCGTTCCAGACATCAGAGACCTCAACGCCGATGCCGTAAAGATGGATGCCCGCGTCGCGGAAGTGCTCGACATTCTTCACGAAATCCGGATTGGAGTCAAAACCCTGCCAGAAGTGGCTCATGTAAATCATCGGCGTGTATTCCTTTTCGCCAATCTGGATGAGCGGAAGGCCATTTCTGTAGATGACTTTGCTTTCCTCGCGGGGTTCTTGCGCAATCTTCTCCGTGAGCACGGCGATACGCTCGTCACGCTCGCGTTTGATCTTCTGAATGTTGGCCAGCGCATCGGCGTTGTAGAAAAAATCCATGTCGATCAAGGTTCCCCAGGGCGGGATGGCGCCCACGCCGAAGCAAACCGGTTCTTGGACTTCGCTCGCGAAACCTGTCTTGCACCAGCCGTCGGCTTGTTTGTCAAGTGCGCCCCATGACTCGTCGGAGAAGACATCTTCTTGCGTGCCATCGGAATAAACGAGATTCAGCCGAAGGATGGTCCCGCGGGGACCGCCGTGGTTGAGCGCCCGAACGCCCACAGTATGGTCGCCTGCCGTCAGGAGGTCGGTGACCTCGAAGGCCTGGATATTCTTTCCGGGGCGCGTGACGCGGCTGCCCGGCAGCGCCGTGCCGTCCAGATAGACCACGCCCTCGTCATCGGTGAAGTGGTAGATGGTCGCCTGCTGAAGCTTCTCCTTCACAGTGAATTCCTTGCGAAGATATCGCAGGGTGTCCACGCTTTCGCCGTCGCTCTTCTCCGGGAAGGCAATCCAGCTGGCGGCCGGCGGCTGCTCAGCGTGGAGGAGCGTGACGATGGTCAAGGCGACAAACAGAAGGGTAAAACGAATTTTCATACGGAAAGAAATGAAGTGCTGTGGTGAAAGCAAATTTGGATGCTTCCGAACAAATGAATTTGGATTCTTTATACTATAATTCACATTCATTATTGTATCAGGTTTCAGGAACGAATTCTGAAGATATAGGAAGTGTCCTTATGGCAATGGCCTAAGGTTTTAATAAGTCAGCGACCTCTTCTTCCGTCAGAGTCTTGATGCCATTGAGGAACATGACATTCCGGCGGTCGTGTCGTTTGGAATGACGTGGCTCGGAGTCCATTAGTAGGGAAATATTGTCCGGCGATTCCGTAGTAGGAATCACCATGTCAGCGTTTCCAAGATAGACGTAGCCAGTGGAATACTCTGATTCGCATGACGGGCAACGCAATTGTCTGTCAAGGTACGGCTGAAGCAGTTCTTCCCAATTTTCCTGTGGTGGCAGATGACCTTCATTGTCATCCGCATACATGTATATTGCCATACGATATAATCTCAGATTGCTACAGCATAAGATGCCAGGGTCCTTGGGACCAACGGGCATAAATTTGTGTACTGCGAAGGCAACGAATGGCCACAGAAAGAACAGGATGCTGAGATATGCAAATAACTTCCCCGTATATTGTTGCGGGCGACAGAAAAAAAAGACTAGAGACACCACCCCGCTAAGGCAGCCAAGCACTCCGGCAAGGAATGCAATCATCACGACTCCGGCCGACGGGAAATAAAAGACTTTCTCGAAAAGAATCTCAAAACAAATCAAGTAGCACGCCGAGAGCAAAGCCGCCATCAGAGCCAATGGGAAAAGTCTGGCACGAGAGGGGGCGGTAGCTTTTTCCGGTGAGCGGGTGTCGGACATGCTTCGGTAAAAATACTTGTCAGTGATTCTAAAGCCATATCCATCGCACGCAGAATGGATATGGCTCGTTTTTTTAGTTAGAAAATACCCTGGGTGGCGGCGAGCCAGGCCTTGGCGATGAGGTGATGCCCTGGAAGCGTCGGGTGGACGCCGTCCGCCAGCCAGAAGTCGCCAGGCGCACGTTTGGTCGCCTCGTCAAAGACTGACTGCAGAGGAATGAAGATGGTGTTGTAATCCTTGGCAATCTGACGAACGACCTCCTGCTTCTCGACGACCTCTTTCCGCCACTCCTCGGTGACGGCAGTGTGATAGAGGGCAAAAGGCTCAAGAAGAATGAATTGCATCTTCGGGTTGGACTGCAGAGACCAGTCCAGAAGCCGGCGGTAGAACTCATTGAAGCGCGGGGTCTCAACGCCGTTCTGGCGGCTGAATTCATGCCAGATGTCGTTGATGCCAATAAGGATGCTGATGACATCCGGCTTCAAGTTCAGCGCGTCGAGCTTCCAGCGGGCGTAGAGGTCCACGACGCGGTTGCCCGTAACGGCGCGATTCAGGACCGTCCACTCGGTCGGATGCTCTGCGCATATCTTCGAGGCAAGCAGATGCGGATAGCCGAATCCCATGCCCATGAGCGGCCAGCCGGGGCTGATGAAGTTGAGGGTGTCAGTGCGGCCCGCGTCAGTGATGGAGTCGCCTTGGAAAAGCAATGTCTTCATGAAAGGTTAGGGGTTAGAGGTTAAAGGTTAGAGGTTAGAGG
>JAFXSU010000351.1 GCA_017525435.1 Victivallales bacterium | reverse complement strand
TGAGGCGGAGATGGCATAGTCGCCCGGACGGGAGGTTTCGTTGGCCGAACAGCTTACCGTCGGTTCCTGTTCAAGGACGTGCTCGTCCTCGCCGAGCACGAAGCCCGCGATCTCATACGAGAACTGCGGATTCGGCGTGCCGTAGGCGCGGGTGGCGTCGTTGGCGGTCACGGTCAAAGTTGCGGGTAAGATAGTCACGGTCGTTTGGCCGGTCAAGGGGCTGAATTGCTCCTGGTCATCTGGGGTGAAGATCCAAACGAACTCGTGTTCGCCAACGGGAGGAGTTTCGCCATCCTGTTCCCAGGTGAAGGTTCCTGGAACTTCCTCGCCAGTAGTAGTGGAGATGACCGTTCCATGGATTTGCGTCGGTCCGTCGAGGGGATCTCCATAGGTCAGAGGATCCACGGAGAATTGCGGATTTCCGTCATCATCCACGGCGATTTCGAGCAATGGCTGGTTGATGGTAAGGATGCCAGGAATGAAGATTAGTCGGTAGGTATCAGGAAGTTGCAAGGTTCCTTGGGTAATGGCGTAGGTGCCGACCTGTTCACCGGAAGTGCGGGTGAGGGCACCGGTGACATCGTTCGGTGAGAGCAACGAACCCTCCGTGACTTGCCAAGTGAGTTCCGGGTCGGGCTGTCCGCCGAATTTTTCCAAAGAGTCGGCAGTGATGGTGACGACTCGTTCTTCAATTGTGTAAGTTCCTTCCACGAAGATCAGTTCGTAATTGTGCAGGACATCGCGTTCCCCACGCACAATGGTCAAGGTGCCCTGTTTGATGGGATAGGTCCCAACGCCTTCCCCTGCAATGCGTTCCATGTCTCCAGAAAAACGGTCTCCCCTGGCAAGCGCACCGAAGGTCACATTGAGCGGAAGCCGGACATCCGGGTCGCCGTATGGCCTATGGTGATCGCTGGCGACCACGCGGATGGGACGGCGCATGATGGTGACCTCCGAAGTGCCTTGCACGCAACCATAGGTATCTTGGTCGTCCGGCACAAAGGTCCAGGGACAGACCCATAGCCCTGCGTCAAGTACCAAATCGGGTTCCGACCAAACAAACTCGCCGTCCACAAACTCATCCGTGTCGGGGTCGGTGCAGTAGGCCATCAACCAGACCAGTTCCAGCGGTTCTCCGTAAGTCATCACAGTGGCGGCGACTTCGTTGATATTGGGTTGCTTCAGCGTTACATAGAGTGTTCCAGGGGTGGTAGTTATGCTATAGCAATCATCTTCTCCGATGGTGACATAGATCGGATAGCCTTCGGCGGTGATGGGACTGCCGAGCGTGGCAGTGGTAACCAGGTTTGGCTGATGGTCCAGGACCTCTGGTGTCTCGTCAGCCACGAAGCCGGTAAAGGTGCAAGTCAGTGGCGGATTGGGCTTGTTGAACGCGCGGTAGATGTCGTCCGCCTGGCAGACAAGCGGCGCCTTGACGATGCGGAGAGTTGCGGTGGCGGAGCCAGTGTATTCTTCATCCTCCACCGTTGCGGTCACGCGATATTCGCCAGGTAGAATTGGCGGTTGTTCATTCCTCTCGCCCGTTACGCTACTATAATATTGATATGAGATGGATAGGCCGTCGGGGACGGTGGTTGCGGCCAGGGCGACAGGCACGCCTTGATAGGTCGTTTCGTAGTCTTCGAAAGTGATTTCGGCTTGGAGTTCTACACAATGGAGGATTCCTTCGACAAATGTCAGGTCATAGCACTCTGCATTTCCCTGCGGGGCAATATGCAAGTCACCTTGATGAATTGCCAACGTGGAAGGGAGTTCCGCAGGGAAAATCGCAGGCTCATAGGCCAGTTCGCCTTGCAAAGAATCGCCATCGACCAATTTGCCAGCGGTAATCTGCCAAGTGAGTTCTGGACATGGGCGATGGGCACGCCATTCCTGCGAAAGCGCGGCGACAGTGAGTGGGCGCGGAAGAACTGTCACCGGCAGGGGAAAGTCGCCGTCGGCCCAATTTTCATCCGTTGTGGTATAGGTGATAATTACTTCCGTTTCACCGATGTGTTCACCATGGATGGTGGTCTGGTCGAGTGAAACGATTGTGGTGTCGGCGCTCGTTGTCTCCCAATCCACGTTGTCGGGGGCATCTACCAGCAATTCTGCGGTCAGGCCGTAGTAGAGGGGAGAGTCAAGTTCAGCGGAAATGACCAGGTTGCCCGGCGCGTCGCTTTCATAGGCTCCGATGTCCGGGAGACCATATTGCACGCGGGGGTTGCCAGCCGCATCTGTTTGGGGCTGATGCTCATAGAATTCGGCACGGTTGATGAGGAATGACCCGTCACCCAGCGAAAAGTCGTCGTCGATGATTTCATTGAAGCAGGCAAAATGTGAGGCTGGCGTGTTGTCATTGACATGGATTCCGCGACGACCTGCATTAACTGCGCAGATGCCATAATTTCTGCCAGAGGCAAGATTTGCCGTTCCGCCGTCAGTCACTGCGCAGGCAAAAACTTGACAACTTTGGTCAATTTCCGACAATTTTCCGTGTCCAGAGTCTCCCCAGGCTACACAATTGCGTAGCATGGCTCCGCCATCCGCATGGATACTGGTGCCTGGGCCTTGCGAGGCATTTTCCGTCAAGGTGCAGAAAGACATCTGTGAACCGCTGGTCAGCCAGACTGCGCCGCCGCCTGCCGTGACGGCCTCCTCGGTGCCATTATGTACCATGACGCAGTTGGTCAATGAAGAGTTTTCGCCCTCCATCCATACTGCACCGCCGGCGTGGCGGGCGCAGTTGCGGGAGAAGTGGCAAGCCTCGACCTGGATGCCCATGGAGGCATGAAGTGCACCGCCGAAAGTAGCCTGGTTGTCCAGAAATTCGCAATTTTGCACGAGGATGTCACCTTGGAGGAAAGCGCCACCGCCATAAGCGGCTTCACCGCCAGTTATTGTAAGTCCTTCAAGACAAGTGAAATTTGTGAATGCGACGGAGGTAGTCAGAACGCTTCCCTGGACTTTGGAAGGAAGTGCCAGAATCGTCTCATGGCGGTATTCCCATTGCTCAACGATGCCATTGCCGTCCCGGTCATGGCGTTCGCGTTCAGCGGGGTTGGTTTCGGTTCCGGCGAAGCCGCCGTAGAGGCTCACGCCGTCATGCAACTGGAATGAACCGCTTGGCAAGGCACGGTCGCCATCCACTGCCGGAAAATAGATTCCCGTTGCGAGCCAGATTTCATCGCCGTGGACGGCGCGATTCAGAGCGGTTTGCGGTGAGGCGAGGGCGGTGGTCCAGGTCAGACCGTCATTGGCGTCGTTGCCATTGGGATTGACATGCCAGATACGGGCATGGCACAAGGCGCACATTGCCAATAGGAATGTAAGCCAGGCCGTTGAATGGTGGGTAAACGAGACTCGTTGCATGAAGACTCCTTGGTTGAGGGGTGGGGTGTCGGGACGGGAAATCCGTCATGCCCCTCAAGATAAGCGGAAGCCCTCTATCTTCAAAAACATCTCGTGGTTTTACCTCCGAATCTTAGTTTTTCTATTCTTTTCGACCGAAAAAGCCATCTCACGGGACCTGCAAACCATTGGACGGAATCAATTGATAGGTTCTATTTCTTATTACAATAAAATAAGTTATAGTATATTTTATAGGAGAAATGGCAAGTCTTTGGATTTCCGTACAAGGTCTCCGATTTTTTCCCTGAAATCGCTTTCTGCCGACAGAAAAACGCCCGCGCGGTGAGAAACCTCGC
>JAFXSU010000350.1 GCA_017525435.1 Victivallales bacterium | reverse complement strand
TGGCGGACATATCTGGGGGACGCCTGGCTCGTCAATTACCAGCGCCTGAAAGACAACGGCACTTTCCGGTTGAGCTTTTTCACCAACTTCGACGATACGGATTCGCCGGTTTACTACTGCGAACAGCTCATTACCGGCGTCTTTGTCGTGGGGCGACAGGATGACCCCAAGCCCCTCCTTGAACTCCCCAAGAGCAATCGCTCCGGCATGAAGAAAGTCTTCTTGGAGGGGATTTCAAGCTCCTCCGAGAAATAGGCTAGGCGGCTAGGTCGGCTAGAGCGGCTAGGTCGGCTAGGTCAGCTAGAGCGGCTAGGTCGGCTAGGTCGGCTAGGTCGGCTACTAGTCGGAAAGTGTCTAAATTCTGTACAAATCCCTTTTGGTGTGTTATAATATAGATATTGTCTGCCTGACAGGCCGTTGTTTATTGTTTAGCATTCTCATGACAAAGGAGTAAAATGGAAGAACTGATCATCGGATTGGTTATCCTTTGGGCCATTGTGCTTGTCATTGTGCTCATTGTGTTGCTGATTAGTATCTTCAGCCTGACTACATCCTTGTCGAAGATGGAGGACACCGTAAAACGGGTCGCCGAGGCTTTGGCGGCGAAGGAGGAGCAACCGGCGCAGGTTCCAGAACCCGCTGCATCGGTACCCATATCCGACGAGGTGCCGGAGGCCACGCTCTATACCCCGGTGGTCACCGAAACACCGCCTTCACCGCCAACTGAGACGCCCAAACCGGCGCCGATTGTCGCTGAGGGCGTGTCCGAAGCGCCGTCAGCGCCACCGCCCGAGCCAGTGGCGGAGTCCTCCGAAGTCGTCACGGAAGTGGCGAAGGCCATTCCGGTGACATCGCAGGAGCCACCTGCAGAACAAGCCGAGGAACCACCTGCCACTGTTGCCGAAGCCGAAGTGCCGCGCGAGCCGACTGCGCTTCAGCGTCGGCTTCAGATGCTGCGGAACTGGTTTGTGTATGGCCGCGCGGAGGGCGTCACCGAGGGCGAGGCCGTCGAAAAGCTCTTGGCGACGACATGGCTGTTGCGTTGCGGCATCCTGGTCATCTTGTTCACCTCCGCCTTTTTGCTCAAACTCTCCATCGACCGCGGGATTCTGGCCCCGTCGGGGCGGGTTGCGCTCTCCTACCTCGCAGGCGCGGGGGTGCTTTGGGCGGGACTGAGCCGCCGCATGCGTCAGCGCTACTGGAGCATGGCCCAGGCGCTGTGTGGCATCAGCCTCGGGATATTCTATTTCAGCAGTTTTGCCATGTCCTCCATGTATCATCTCGTTCCGGCGACGATTGGCGGTGCCGTCATGTGCCTCACGACGGTCACGGCTGGAGTTCTCGCGGATCGGCTGAACTCCATCTCCGTCGCAATGGTGGCGATGATCGGCGGTTACGCCACGCCGTTGCTGCTCAACACCGGCGTCAAGAATTTTCCGGGGCTGGCGGCCTATCTGGTGCTTCTTGGCGTCGGAGTGCTATGGCTTGCGAGCCGCCGCAGCTGGCTCCAACTTTCCTGGCTGGCGATGCTATTCACCTACGGGATTTTCGCGTTGGCCATCAACGCGCATTATGCCCAGACGGACTTCGCGGTCTGCCAGATTTCGCTGGTCCTCTTCTTCGTGCTCTTCTCCACCATGGTCTTCATCCACAATGTCCGCCGGAGCGTTCCCGCGACTGCGCTGGAGATTTTCGGACTGCTGGGCAACAGCGCAATCTTCTTCGGGCTGTCATGGTTGGCAATTGCCACTGTCAATCAAGGCGACAAGATATTCTTCGCACCGCTTACGCTTGGCCTGGCCGCATACTACCTCAGCCATGCTGCCATCCTTAGCCGACGACGGGACGCGGTGTTGCGAACCCTGCTGTTGATTTTCTGTGCGTTGTCCGGATTCTACCTTGCTTTGACCTTCCCCGTCGTCCTCTCCGGCAAGTGGCTGGCGGCCGCCTGGTCGATGCAGGCATTCATGATGCTCTGGCTTGGACACCGAATGGAGAGCAAACTGCTGAAGAACTGCGCGTGGATACTTTATGCCCTAACTCTATGGCATCTCGCCTGCTGCGATTTCTGGCTCTATGAAACCGTGGCGGATTCTCCGAAGGGGACCTTCTGGACGGGCGTGGTCTCCCGCATCTTCCAGAATCTGGTGCCGGTGGCGAGCCTGGCAGGTGCCGCGAGACTGACCATGCGGTCGAATGACGGTCAGGCGGTGCCGGTGCCTGAGGACTCGCCGCTGGCGGACCTCGGAGTGAATTCGTTGGGCGAACTGGTGGTTGGAGGACTGCTGGGGCTGGCCTTTGTGGTGTCGTTCCTCTTCCTGCGACTGGAGGTCGGCGCCGGTCTCCGCGGCAATCGGCTCTATTGTCTGACCGGCATTAACCTGGTCTGGGTCGGAGGATGCCTGGCGGCGCTGGCGATGTTGCGGAAACGTCTCGCCGGATGGTGGCAGATCTTCCTGGCTATCCTGCTGGGCGGTATCATCTTGCGTGGCATCATCGACTTCTGTAATCCGGTCTTCTGGCGTTGGGGCGCACCGCAGTTCCTATGGGGACACTGCTTTGGGGCGCTCGCCAACACGGCTATCCTCGTGATGGGGTTCGTGGTCTGCGCACGAAAAATGCCTCAGGGACGGCTGGAGCGGATTCTGGAACTCACTTGCCGAATCGCCTGGCCCGTTCTGCTCTTCGTGCATCTGACGCGCGAATGGGGCATGATTATCAAATACAAACTGCCGGGACTCACCGGTGGCGGCATCTCCGTCCTCTGGGCAATCTTCGCATTTGTGCTGGTATTCCGGGGACTGAAGAAAGCCAATCGCTGTCTGCGATACCTCGGTCTCGGGCTGTTCACAGTCGTGGTCTGCAAGGTGTTCCTTTTCGACATGAGCCACTTGGATGCACTCTACCGGGTGATGGCGTTCTTCGCGGCTGGCGTGCTGCTGATGGGCGCCGCGTTCATTTACCTGAAATTCTGGCGGAACTCCAATTCCAACGAAAAGGGGGAGGAGAAATGATGATTCGGACCTTTTTCCTGTTCTGCGTGGCGGCGGCTGTTGCCGTGTTCGGCGGCGAATATACCTTCGATTTGCCAGAGGGAGGGATTGGCGGAAAGGTACTTGCCATCGAACTTTCGGGCGAACAACTTCGGAACCTCGGCGGCCATCTTGAATGGCTGCGCCTCTATGACGAGGCCGGCGCCGTCGTCCCTTGGGCACGCGAAGAGAAGACCTCGAAGTATTTCGCCTGCGTCAAGACACAGGTACCCATTACTATCCAGGAAGTCCGAAAACCGAAAGACGGGACGCTTGAAATCGACTTCTCCATTCCTTCGGACCTCGCCTTGTGGGATCTCGCCGTGCTGAAATTCAAGACCTCCCAGCGGAATTTCGAGCAGGAGGTAGTGATCAATGGCCTCAAGGAGGATGGCACGGAGGTCTCGCTGCTGCCCAACGGCTTCATCTTCGACCGCTCCGAACATCTCGATGCACGGCGCCTCGAGGTCGAGTTTAGCATGCACAGTTGCCGAAGATTCCGCCTCTTCCTCTCCTCCTCGCGAATCCAGCGCCAGTCCGCGCGGCGTTCGGTTTCCGTCACCACGGAGGACGACGGGCGTGAGAGCACGACGGAGCAGTTGACCATCGAGGAGCAGCCCTTCAATGCCCAGAGCCTGGAAATGTACTGCAACCTGCGCCGAGAGGAAAACGGCGCGCCAACCAGGCAGGAACTGGTGGTCCCCTTCGAACCGCAGGAAGGCGCGGAGGGCCTCAGTCGCTATGTCGTCACCCCAGGCGTCACGCCGCTCATGGGCCTGCGCTTCGTCTTCGAGGAGGAGAATTTCAGCCGACATGTGCGAATCGACAGGCTCCGGACCGAGGGAAACCGCCCAGTTGCTCAGGGGGATGTGAGGGGACTCGCACTCCAAAACGCTTCCGGGCAACTGCCGGAGATGACTACCGTCGAATTCTCATATGTGGATGCAGACAAACTACTAGTGACTTTCGAGGACCACGACAGTCCGCCGCTGCACCTCAAGGAGGTCTATGCACGCCTACCCGTTTACCAGTTGAAGTTCATCGCCTCGCCAGATCAGTTCCCGATTCGACTTTCGGCGGTGCCTGACGCTGCCGAGCCGGTCTATGACGTCGGCGCAATCCTCGCTCTCGGCGGCAACGCCTTGAATGTCCAGGTGCTTCGTTCTGGCAAACTTGTCGGCGAGCCGATTGTCCTGCAGACAAAGTCCGGTGGAGTTCCGAGGCTGGCGCTATATCTCGCCATCGGACTCGCCGCAATTGCCATGGCCTTCGCGCTTGTCGTCATTATCAAGCAGAGCGAATCTGGTGTTTGATATAAATAATTAAATACAAGTTGTTTATAAATAAAATTTGGGAATTATATCGTTGAGTTGCCTGATTCCCGGAAAATTTCCGAGACATCCGGGACATCCGGGACAAGGTAATCGCAAGCCACCGTCCCAATCGTCCTACAGGTCCCAATCGTCCCAAGTAGGCAACTTAAAGATATAATTCCCTAAAATTAGGCTATGTTCCCCATGAAGGTATCTACTTGAATCATACGCCAGATTTCAAGCCGCCTTGCAGCCGAAAAGCACGGCCCTTGGGGGCCTTTTTGGGGGACACAGCTATTGCTAATTGCTAATTGCCCCCGTCGGCGGGGCGCCGACGCTACATCCCCCGTCGGCGGGGGCGCCGACGCTACGCATCCTTTATTTCGTGGGTGGCAGTTTGATAATGGAACCGACCTTAAGTTTTTCGTCTGCCGAGAGTTGCGGGTTCAATGCCAGAATGTCGTCGATGCGCAAAGCATCGCCGAGCTGCTCTTTGGCGATGGATTCCAGAGTGTCGCCTTTCTTCACCTGATAGTCGAATGGCGCATCATGGTGCGGCTTGCGGATAGTTCCGTCATGCGAAATGTGGCCGATGAGTACGACTTCCTTGTTGTTTGCCAGGCGGCAGGTGAGGACCTCGCGTTTCTCATCGGGCCGCCCGTAGTTGGTATAGACCTCGGTGTAGAGGGTGACGGGGCCAAGCACCTTCTGGGAGTGGGAGCCGAAGTAGTTCGCCTCGATCTTGTATTCCCCCTTGATGGCGTCACGAATCATGAATTCTTCCGGACCGTAGCCCTGGGTGAAATCGCAGGAATTGCGTCCGCCAGTGGGGGTGAGACGGTAGCCGTAGTAGCATTTGACGTTAAACGGGTCGGTGGTCCAGAGATCGATGTCCATCATGTCCGCATCCCAGTTGAGGACAATGCGGATGTCGGTGTCGATGAGTCGGCGGTATTGGTCGTCAACGTTCTGGATTTTGACGCCCTTGCGTTCGGCGCGTGCGATGATGCGGTTGATTTCGGTAAGGGCGATGGCTTCGATTTCCGGGAAGCGGGAGTCGAACTTGAAGTTGATGATGGTCATCATGGTGTCCACGGCCTCCTGGAATTTCTCCTCGTCGTCGAGCGTTAGCGCCAGGTCGCGGTAGGACTGGGGTTCCTCCTGTGCCATCGTGACCACTCTCCGGAAGACCGTCTCCGCCTGTGCCAATTCGCCGAGGAAGCGCAGCTTGTAGCCCAAGATGCGCAGGAGCGCCTTGTTCTCCAGTTCGATTTCCGCCAGGTTGGTCAGCACGCGGACTGCCAGTTCCCTCTGACCAATCTTTGCGAGTGCGTCGGCGCAGTCCATGTAGAAGCCCGGCGATGTCTCGTAGTCCTTGCGCTGTTTGAGGTATGCCTCGTAGGCCTTGTCGCCTGCCTGGGCGAGGACTTCCAGATAGGGTGCCTGGGAGTTCCACGCCTGGAGCGTGGTCTTAGCACCGGAGGAGTGTGTCGGCATACCGTCGTCGTCCGCACTCGTCTCGCGGGCGTACATGGCGGAAGACTCTTCGGCAAATGCATCGCCTGCCGCCGCCCCGTATGAGGCTGCCGCTGCAACGGGAGCGGCAAAGGCACGCAAGACTTCCCCATCGACGGAGTTTGGCAGTGCGCGAATTTGGGCCACATCAGTTCCATCCCCTGGTTCCGGCTCTAGATCCGATTTTGCCACGGGCTTGGTTTTGGGGAAGTCCTTCTTGTGCCAGGCGACCAGGGCGTTCCACAACTGTTTCACTTGTTCGGATTGGTTCGGCTTCAGGGTGAACGCCTCGTCCTCAGGCGGGGTGTCTTTTCCAGCGAAGTGCGCATCGTATTCGGCACGCATTTCGGGGAGGGATTCCGGCGGGCGAATCCGATATTGGATGTATTGCCCCGGGTTGTCCAGAACGATGAGAGAGGTGTTGGGCGTCACCAGCTGGAACTCTCGCCCTGCGGCCAGGAGTTTCGCATCTTCGGCGCCGTCCGCGATCATCTGGGCGATTTTCAGTTGCCCGAAGAAAGTCCGAAGGATTTCTCCGTCGGAGAGTTTATCGCAATTTGCCAGAGGCATTTCAAAAACTTGTTCCTGCGAACCGCATTTGACGGTGATTCGAAGGGCCTGTGCGTTGTCCGCCACGGCACCCGCCACGAAGAGCCGTTTGCCGTCCAACCGCCAAGCGGTATCAGCGAGTTCCTGTCCGTCCAATTCCACCTTGCTGAGCACGATGGCAGGAGCGGCGAGCAGTTTCATGGCATCCGCGATGCTGACGGTTCGCAGGTCCGCGCAGATTCCGCCGGTCTTGGTGGCCAGTCCGCGGAGGAAAGGTGCATTTTGGTCTTTGTCCGAGTAGAAGGCGGACAAGCGGAAGTCCGGCGTGGCTTTCAAGGCGTCGGCAGCGGAAAGGGTGTCCAGTCCGTCGCAGAAGAGGTATGCGTCGGAGCCTTTGGGCACGGTGCTCAGCGCGGCGGCGAGGTTGGTTCCACCGTCATAGACGATGTCCGCCAGCGCCTTTGCCAGGTCGTCCACCGAGGCGAACTCAACAGGTGCTTCGGGGACATTTCGGAAGACGACAAGGGTGATCTTCGTGGCGTCCTTCAAGGCGGTTTTCAGGAATTCGATTTCACGGTCATGCTCGGACTTTTCGCGTGAGAGCGATGCGTCCCAAAGCACCACTGGAGTTGCCGACGGCTTGAGCATATTATTATTTAAATTATTTATATTTAATATTTTATGATATAAAAAGAAATCGCCTTTGCGGGCTTTTTGCACGGCGAGAGACTCCTCCGGTCGCGTCATCAGCGCCACATAGAGGTCTTCAGTGAGCGCGATGTCCTTCAGTTCCGTGGAGGCGGTATAGATGGTCTGCCAGTTCTTGAACTCCAGGTTTGCCAAGGAACCGCCTTGGACCACCGGCGGCTTTTGAGCGGAGGCCACATTCAAGGTCAGACGGAAGTGGTTCAGCTGGTTCGGGAAACGCAGTGGCTGGACATAATACGCGGCTTGCCCGGCGGCTTCGTCGGTGATGACGACTGGGGAGATGTATCGGATCTTAATGGTGCGTGTTCCCTGGGCAGGCAGCGGATAAAGTCGCGTCTTGAAGGTGTTTCCGGCAGACTGTTCCGC
This sequence comes from Victivallales bacterium, assembly GCA_017525435.1. Classification (GTDB taxonomy): domain Bacteria; phylum Verrucomicrobiota; class Lentisphaeria; order Oligosphaerales; family Oligosphaeraceae; genus RGIG1601. The sequence goes on along the minus strand of JAFXSU010000350.1, from coordinate 4,798 downwards.
CAGGCCGGGGTCGATGCGCTGGCGGGAGAGTTCCTCGAAGACCACGCGCGCCTTGGCCTTTTCCACAATCACGCCGTCCACCATCTGGCCATTCACATCCAAGGCGTATCCGGAGACGAATGCCTCCGGGGGAAGCGGGAAGGACAGCTCGCCCTCCAACAGCCGCTGGTTCGGGTTGAAGAACTTCAGCGTCATCTCGGTCTGGGCGATCACGCCGTTGATGTTCGCCGTGATCTCTGCCTCGGAGATTTCAATGGGCAGAAGACTCTGGTCCGACAACTTCACCGTGACCGGCGGAAGCGGAGGAAATATCTGGGCGTTGACAGTTAGGGCGGAGGCGATAATGGACATGGTGACGATGACTCCTTTGATGAAATGGAACATTGTTAACACCCTCTTTTGCAATTCGATGTTTGATTTGAACAAGGAAATAATTGCTAATTGCTAATTGCTAATTGCCCCTGTCGGCGGGGCGCCGACAGAACGCATCCTCTGCTGGCGGGGCGCCAGCAGTACTCCCTGGGGCGCCAGCAGTACATTCGTCATTCCTCAGTATTCGCGAAGGCGCGGAAGTTGCCGCGCTGGCGGGCGACGGGGCGTTCGCGGCTTCCTTTGAGCAACAACGACTGCTCGCCGAAGAGTTCGTGGACCTTCTCCAGGAACTTCGGGGTGGTTTTGACGGAGAGGATGGGATTCTTCAGGAAAATTCGGTCGCCATTCTCGCGGTTCAGGCAGAAGAGCACCTGCGCGGCACCGTGGTGCTTTTCGCACAGCTCTGCGAATTGATCCAGCTTCTCTGGCACGGCGTCCTTTTCTTCAATATAGACATTGATCTGCCCGCAAAAGAGTTCCGGTGCCTTTTCGGCGGGGATGACTTTGTTGAGCTTGATGCGTTTGGGACCGTCCTCTTCGTCAGGCGCCTGCACTTCGCCTTCGATGAAGATGACATTGCGGGGTTCCAGCACTTCGGGGTAGTCCTTCAGCGCGGCCTCGAACTCGCGGTTGAAGAGGGCGACTTCGAGGGAGGACTCGCGGCTCTCCAACTGCAGAATTGCGAACTGCTTCATCGTCTTCTTGGAGATCTTCTTGGAGACGCTGGCCAGATAGGCACCGGTGCGGAAGGTAGTTCCTGCCTCGAGTTCCGGGAGATCCGCCAGGTCGTCGATCTGGTAGGTGTCCACGAGTTCTCGCGCCGAGTCGATGGGATGACCGGAGAGGTAGAAGCCCAGCAGTTCCTTTTCATGGTTGAGCTTCTCGGCCAGTTCGAGCTCGCGGATTTTCGGATATTGGAGGGCGGTGGTCGCCTTGTCCTCCGTGCCCATGAGGTCGAAGAGCGAGAGCTGCCCGCTGGAGCGGTCCCTGCGGGTGGCGGCCGCCTGGGCGATGGCCGTCTCCTTGACGGCGAGAAGTTGTGCGCGTTTCTTGCCAAATGCGTCCATTGCGCCGGAGAGGATCAACGCGTCCAGCAACCGTGCGTTCACGCCGTCCACGCGTTCGCAGAAGTCCTGGAGGTCCTTGAAGGGACCGTCCTGCTGCCGCGCGTCGATGATGTTTTGGACGATGCCCTCGCCGACGCTCTTGATGGCGGCGAGCCCGAAGCGGATGTCCTTGCCGTCCACGGAGAAATATTTACCGCAGACATTGATGGCGGGGGCGAGTATTTGGATGCCCATCTGCCGGCACTCCTTGAGGTAGAAGGAGAGCTTTTCGGCGTTGTTCATTTCGGAGGTGAGGACTGCTGCCATGAACTCGGCGGGATAGTTCGCCTTGAGCCATGCGGTGCGGTAGGTCAGCAGTCCGTAGGCGGCGGAGTGGCTCTTGTTGAAGCCGTATCCGGCAAACTTGAGGATCTTCTCCCAGATGCTGTTGCTCTTATTCTCGGGGATGTTGTTTTTGGCGCAGCCCTCGGTGAAGAGGACTTTCTGTGCGGTCATCACGTCGAGCTTTTTCTTGCCGATGGCGCGTCGGAGGAGGTCCGCGCCGCCGAGGGTGAATCCGGCGAGCTTCTTGGCTACCTCCATGATCTGCTCCTGGTAGAGCATGATGCCATATGTCTCGGCGAGGATTTCTTCCATTCCGTTCGCTTCGTATTCCACCGGCACCCGGCCGTCCTTGCGGGCGAGGAATTCGGGGATGAACGACATGGGACCGGGCCGATAGATGGCGATTAATGCGATAATATCCTCCAAGCGAGTTAGATGCCACTTTTTGCAGAGGTCCTGCATGCCGCCGGACTCCAGCTGGAAGACGGCGATGGTCTTGCCTTCGTTGATCAGGTCGTAGGTGACCTTGTCGTCAATGGGGATGTCGTTGGCGATGATCTTCTTGCCAGTGTTAAGCTCGATCAGGTCGAGCGCGTCCTGGATAAGTGTAAGTGTCTTGAGTCCAAGGAAGTCCATTTTAAGGAGCCCGAGCTCCTCGCAGGGGTGGGCGGGGAACTGGGTGATGGGCTCGTCGCCGGCGCCTTTTGCGATGGGGGCGACGTTGGCGACCTCCATGTCCCCGATGATGACACCGGCGGCGTGGATGGAGGTGTTCCGGTTGAGTCCCTCGAGGGTCTTGGCGTAGTTCCAGAGCTGCTGGCACCACTCCTCGGATTCGATGAGTTGCTTGAGCTCCTCGTTCGGCGGGAAGCCGAGCTTCTTCTCGTCGGGGATGCCGGGCGGGTCGCCGTTGAGGGCGATGTCCAGCGTCATCTTGGGATGCGCGGGAATCAGCTTGCAGAAGCGGTTGCCCTCCTCGAAGGTGCGGCCCATCGCTCGGGCGACGTCCTTGACAACCTGCTTGGCCTTGAGGGTTCCGAAGGTGCCAATCTGTACCACGCGGTCCGCGCCGTATTTCTGGCGGACATACTCGATGACCTCGCCGCGGCGTCGCTCGCACAGGTCGATGTCAAAGTCCGGCGGAGAGACGCGTTCCGGGTTCAGGAAGCGCTCGAAGAGGAGGCGGTAGCGCAGCGGATCGATGTGGGTGATGCCGATGAGGTATGCCACGATTGACCCGGCGCCGGAACCGCGTCCGGGGCCCAGGGGGATGCCGACGGAGGCTGCATAATGCAGGAAGTCCCACACCACCAGGTAGTAGCTGATAAAGCCCATCTTCTTGATGACGCTGATTTCGTAGTTCATCCGGTCGAGGATTTTCTTGCGATCCGGCGTGATCTCGTCCTTGTCCGGGTCGAATTGGTAACGCCACATCAGACCGTCGTGGCAGAGCTTGCGCAAATGGCGTTCGCGCACGATTTCGAGAATCGCGTCATCGTGAAGTTCTTCGTCCGTAAGTGTTTCATAGGTTTTCTTCCACTTGCGCATACGGGCGTATTCGGATTGCAGCAGCTCCTCGGTGATGTCCTTTTCGAACTCGGTGCGCTCGGGGGAGGGCGGTTCGGGGTAGTCCGGATAGTGGTTGACGTATTTGAGTTCGACATTGCAGCGGCTAGCAATGTCCACGGTGTTGCTCATCGCCTCGGGGAGTTCGGGGAAGAGCAGTGCCATCTCCTCGGAGCTCTTGAAGTAGAACTCGTCGGTTTCGAATTTCATCCGCTTGGGGTCGTTGATGGTGGTCTGGGTGCCGATGCAGACCATCAGGTCCTGTGCGGCGGCGTCCTCTTTCCGCAGGTAGTGCGCGTCATTGGTGACCACCATTCCGATGCCGAGCTTTTGGGCCAATGCGATGAGCCTGGGGTTCACAAGTTTCTGGTCGGCGAGGCCGTGGTCTTGCAGTTCGATGTAGTAGTTTTTCTCGCCGAAGAGGTCGCGGTACTTTCGCGCAAGTGCCTCCGCCTCTTCGTCTCGGTTGCGTAGCAAGAGTCTGGGGAGCTGCCCGGAAAGACAGGCAGAGAGGCAGATGATTCCCTCGTGGTATTTTTCGAGCAGGGGGAAGTCGATGCGTGGCTTGTAGTAGTAGCCTTTGAGGTACGCCTCGCGCGATAGGTGGCACATGTTGACATAGCCCTGGTAGTTCTCGGCCAGGAGAATCAGGTGATAGCGTTCGCGGTTGATTTCGGTGGGTTCGTGGTCGCGGTAGTCGCCTGCGGTCACATAGAACTCGCAGCCGTAGATGGGCTTGAGCTCGTAGGGGTTCTTCTTGTCCTTCAGGAGCTTCTGGGTCTGCTCCATCAGGTCAAATGCGCCCGCCATCGAACCGTGGTCTGTCAGCGCTACGGCAGGCATCTCGAATTTCGCCGCCTGCTTGATAATGGACTTGATGGACTGCGCGCCATCCAATAGGCTATAGTCGGAATGGACATGCAGGTGGACAAAAGGAATAGGCATGGCTCGAATGGTTTGTTGAATCTGGTCGCTACTGATTGTCGCAGCGCCGTTTGCAAATGGACTTCGTGAAGTAATGGGGTAATTGCAATAAATGCAATAACCACTAATATACACCTGAATCCGTGAATTGTGGGCAAATGTACTGCCGGCGCCTTCGCCGACAGATGATGCGTTGCGCTGGCGCCCCGCCAGCACAGAGGAAAATTTACGGATTCAGATTTTTATCCTAAGCAAGTATAAATTGGGGATTTATATCATTAACTTGCTTGGTTTCCAAAAGATTTCTGGGACTCTTGGGACCCCTGGGACTCTTGGGACTCTTGGGACTCTTGGGACTCTTGGGACTCTTGGGATATCTGGGACATCTGGGACTCTTGGGAGATCTGGGACACGGTAATCGCAAACTTCCGTCCCAATCGTCCTAAAGGTCCCAATTGTCCCATTTATCCGAGTAGGCAAGCTAAGAAATAATTCTCTAAATTTGGCTTACCAGCCGATTTGTAGGCTATCCCTTGCGAGAACCT
>JAFXSU010000349.1 GCA_017525435.1 Victivallales bacterium | reverse complement strand
CACCCGTGGTTGCCAGACCGTAATGTGGGACTTGAGACTTGGAACTTGAGACTCGGGACTCGGGACTCGGGACTCGGGACTCGGGACTCGGGACTCGGGACTCGGGACTCGGGACTCGGGACTCGGGACTCGGGACTCGGGACTTGGGACTCGGGACTCGGGACTCGGGACTTGAGACTTGAGACTTGGGACTTGGGACTTTAACCTCTAACCTCTAACCTCTAACCTTTTAACTTTAATGTCTTTTGCCAAGTGGATTTGGATTAGCCGCGATACCCTCAGTGCCATCGACACCTTCGTGCTTTTCCGCAAGCAAGTCAAATGCGAGGCCAGGCGCCCCGTGTTGCGCCTTTCCGCCGTGACCAACTTCGAGCTGAAGGTGAACGGCGAGGTCCTGCCCGGCAGCCAGTTCTCCGACCTGACGGACTGCCCCACCTACACCGACTTTGACCTGCGCAAAGTCTGGAAGGACGGCAAGAACCTCATCGAAGTCACTGTGCTTTCCGTGGGACGCGAGTGCTTCACCTCCACCATCCACCAGCCCGGTCTCTGGGCGGAACTGCGTGACGGCAAGAGTGTTCTGGCCACCACCGACGCCTCTTGGGAGGCCGCGCTCTCGCCGGCCTACCGCTCCGGCCGCGGAATCCACACCACCGGCCAGCTTGGCGACGCCTTTGCGTTCGACGCCCGCAAGACGCGTCCCGAATGGCAGCATTCCGTCGAGGTCGAGGCACCTTCGCCCACCGCGCGGCCGCTCCCTCCGCTGGCGGAGTCCCCCGCCCGTCCCGTGCGTGTCGTGCAGGCAGGCACCCTCTTCCGGCACTGCGACGACCCCAATGTGACCGCCGCCCGGCTGGTTACCTCCGACTATCTCCTGCCGGACATCTTGGACAGCCGCTACATCGCTCCGGATGCCAAGGACACCCAGCGGTTCCTGTGGGAATTTCCGCTGGGGCTGACTCTCGCCCCGGAGAACGCCAACCGTCTGCCCCTGCAGTTCCTGCCATTGGACACACCTGAGTATTCGCTGACTGGCGAAACTCCCGCAGGAAATGCATCGGACGCCTCCCCCGCCAACGGATGGTACCTCATCGTGGACCTCGGCGAGGAGACCACCGGATGGCTCACCTTCACCCTCCAGGCCGCCGAAGGAACCGTGCTGGACATCGCACATGGTGAACATCTGGACGACGGACGCGTGCGCGCCTTCCTCGGAGGGCGCAACTTCGCGGACCGATACATCTGTCATGCGGGCGTGAACACCTTCACCCACCGCCTCCGCCGACTGGGGGCACGCTATCTTGAAATGCACATCACCGAGGCGACCGAGCCGCCGCGCGTCGGCTATCTCGGCATGCTTCCTGTTTACCGCAACCTCCCAACGCCCAACAACTTCCGTACCGAAGACTCCGCGCTCGTCCAGCTGGACAAAGTCGCCATCCACACCTTGCGCTGCTGCCAGCACGAGCACTACGAGGACTGCCCGTGGCGCGAGCAATCCCTCTATGCCTACGACTCCCGTAACCAGGCCCTCTACGGATACTACGTCTGGGGAAACTACGACTTCGCCTACACCGCGTTCGCCTTACTGGCAGGCAACCCCGACTACGAGCGTAAGCTCCTCAAGATGATCTCGCCCGGCACCTGCATCCGCAACATCCCCATCTTCACTCTCGCCTGGATTGACGAGGTCTGGGAACTCTACCTCCACTCCGGCAACCCGCAGTGCGACGCCTTCGTGCCAATCATCAACGACTTGCTGGAGAACATCTTGACGCAAACCATCCAGACTCCGGCCGGAACGCTCTATGCGCCCGACAAACACGAAAACACCTGGAACTTCTGCGAATGGGTCCCCGGCCTCGCCGACAGCCGTGTGCGCACCACGGCCAAATATCATGCCGCCTACAACCTCTATCTCGTAGAGGCGCTCCGCAACGCCGCCAAGCTCAACGACGCCTTCCACTTCGATGCGCCGTGCGACTTCGCAAAATGCGCCGACCAGCTCGCCAAGACCATCGACAAATTCTTCTGGGACGCGCAAAAAGGCTGCTACCGCACCGACGAGCAGTGCGAATACACCCACGAGCACATCCAGGCCCTCGCACTCTTCAACCACGTGGTTCCGAAGAGCAAAATCGCCCGCGTCCTCAAGGCGATGAAGGCCCCCGGCACCCTCCTTTCCACCTACAGCACCCTCCCCTACTGGGTACATGCCATGCAGAACCTCTCGCCCGAGTGCCGTGCCGAAATCATGCCGCGACTGCGGGCGACCTTCCTGCCCGCCGTCTTCAACGGCGCCACCACCCTCTGGGAGACCGCCGAAGCCGGCAACGACTTCGCCTACGCGGGGTCGCTCTGCCACGGCTGGAGCAGCCTCCCCAGCTACTACTTCCGCGCCGGTGTCCTCGGCGTGACACCCGCCGCCCCTGGCTTCACCAAGTTCCGCGTGAACCCCGACCCTGCGGGACTCACCCACGCCGAAGGCGAGGTCCCCACGCCCTACGGACCCATCCATGTGGAATGGCGGCTGGACAAAAACGGCCAGCCCAAAATCACTGCGCTCACCGCCCCCAAAGAGTGCAAATTGGCTTAACCCCCTCCCCCCAACTCCGAGTCCTGAGCCCCTCCCCCCGATCATGAAAAAAACCTCCTTTACCACTTTTTTTCTGGCCCTGACACTCCTCGCCGTCGAGCCGCCACCCGGCTGGAAATTCCAAGGTGCCGGCACCGGCGGAGTCACCGACGACGGGAACCTCTATGTCGAAGTCAATCGTCAGCAGGAGGAAACCGACTGGCTCAGTCCCGCCCTCCCCCTCCTTCCAGGCGACATCTACCGGCTGGACTTCGACCTGCTCGTCACGCCGGAGAATGCCGACGGCAATGTCACCCCTGGGTTGGTCAACTATTCGGTGGATACCAAGCGCTCCGGCGACAGCTGGCAGCACGAGACGCTGTTCCTCCCATCCGCCCTGGAGCCCGACCGCATGCGAATCCGCCTCGGAGCCTGGAAGCTCGGCGGACGCGCCGAATTCAAAAACTGGCAACTCCGCCACGCCATTCCCTTCTTCCGTGACTGCGGAGACGGGCTGACACTCGGAACCGGCGAACGCATCGACGGCAATACCTACACCTTCACGCAATCCTTCCAGGCGGACGGCCCTGCGACCACGCGGTTGCTTCCGCGACTCGACAACATCCGCTACAACACCTCGCGCTTCTGCCTCGAAAAGCCCGACGCCTGCGTGACCTACGCAATCACCGTCCCCGGCCGCCGTCAACTTGCCGGTGCCACTCTGGAACTCTTCGTCAATTACCATTCCAGCGGCAAAGTGGTGGTCGAGGCCTCGCCAGATGGACAATTCTGGACAACTCTTGACACCCTTGACGATGTCGGCGCCATCAACGTCAGCCTCCCCATAAATTTCTTTCCCGCCGACACCATCTACTTCCGGTTCCACGCCGAAGGCCCCACCTATCTTCAGGTCAATCGCGTCTGCTATACCACGCAGGTGGACGGTCCCCCTGCGCCAGCCGTCCTCGGCAAGACTCACTTCGCAATCGCCGAAGCGGAAGACGAGCGCCTGTCGGTGCAATTCCTCCCCGTCACGGACCTGCTGCCAGGAAATCACACTATCACTTTGCAAGTAAGCAATTTGAGCAATCAGTCGCTTCGCCTTCGTCCTGCCACCGCCATCGATCCGCAGGACGCCCGTGCGTCTGGCTGGCAAGGCGATGAACTCGCCCTCCCCGCCCGTCAAAGCGCCACCATCGCCATTCCAGTGAATCTCCCCGACGCGGGAGACTGGCAGATTCGCCTTGCGTTGGGCGGAGACTTCGCCGCCGCCTACACCATCGATGCCAAAATCCACGAAATCCAGCGCCTCGACTACGGTGCCGTGCTTCGTGAGGACGACACGGCGGTCCTTTGGAGCGCCGACGCAGGCTGGCATGTCTCCCGCGAACGCCTCGCGCCGATCGCCCGCGACTCCGCCCTGCGCATCCAGGCCGCCGCCAACGAGGCGGAGGCCACCCAGCTCGTCCTCCGGCCCGACCGCGACCTGGCAGGCGTGACTCTCGCCGCCTCATCGCTGGCCGGTCCCGCCGACGCCACCCTCCCCACCGACTGCGTGGAAATCCTCCGCGAGTACTACCATTTTGTTGAAGAACCCACCGACAGCTATGGCTACCAGGGATTTGTGCCAGACGCCCTGCCCCCCATCGACGCGCCACTCGACCTCCCCGCCAGCCAGAACCAGCCCTTCTGGATTCGCGTGAAGGTCCCCGCCGACACGCCCGCCGGAACCTACCGCGGAACCATCACGGTGCAGGACGCATCCGGCTGGTCCGCCACCGTCCCGCTGGAGGTCGAGGTCTTCGGCTTCACTCTGCCGGACCGCATGACACTGGAGACCGCCTTCGGCTTCAACCCCGCCGAACCCAGGCTTTACCACAAGCCCGCCGACGATGCGCAGAACCGCCAGATTGTTGACCAGTACTTCCAGGCGCTCGCCGACCACCACCTCAGCCCCTACGACCCCGCGCCGTTCGACCACTGGAGCTACGAAATCCGCAACGCCAGCCAGGGCATCGCATGGCAGGGAAACGGCATCCTGGACAGCGAAAACCCCGCCGACGGCGAGGTCGCCCTTAAGCTCGTGGACGACCAGGAAAGCGGAAACTGCCTCCACAGCACCCAGCGCCTCCCCCTGCCCGACGGCCCCATGCAGTTCTCCCTCCAATACCGCACCGCCGAAGCCGGACAGACCTGCACGCTGTTCGTCACCTTCTTTGACGCCGAAGGGAATTGGATTCCCAACCACAACCGCGACTTCCGGTTCACGGGAGACGGCACCTGGCAGAAAGCCAGCGGGAAAATTGACTCTTATCCCGCCAATGCCAAGTGGTTTATAATCAATCTCAACCCCGTCACCTGGGCGGAAGACGGCCATACCACCGGAACCGCGTGGTTCGACAACATTCTCTTCCAAAACCCCTCCACCCACGAGACCATCCTTGCCGACGGCTTCGAGCCCGCCAAACTCGATGACCTCAAGGTGGTCTTCGACCGGACGAACTGGGACTCCGCAGTCACCCGCGCCCTCTCCAAATACCACTTCAACACCATCGACATTCCCGTGGACGCGCTGCACTCCGCCGTGGAAATCGACGGCCAGAAGCTCGCACGCTTCGGCGGCTTCCTGGAGGGCACTCCCGAATTCACCGCCCTCCACCGAGACTACCTCCATCAGATTCAGGAGCATCTGCGCGAAAAAGGCTGGCTCGACATGAGCTATGTCTATTGGTACGACGAACCCGAAGAGGACGATTATCCCTACGTGATGAATGGCTTCCGCAAGCTCCGCGAGGGCGCCCCGGATCTTCGGCGCTTCCTCACCGAGCAGGTCGAGCCCGCCCTTATCGGCGGACCAAATCTCTGGTGCCCAGTCACCTACAGCACCGTCCTCGCCACCATCGCTGAACGCCAGGCCGTCGGCGAGGACTTCTGGTGGTATGTCTGCACCGGACCCAAGATGCCCTACGCGACGCTCTTCATGGACCACCCCGCCACCAACCTGCGCGTCTGGCTCTGGCAGACCTGGCAGAACCAAATCCAGGGCGTCCTCATCTGGTCAACCGTCTATTGGAATTGCAGCCACCTCTACAAGGACAAACTCCAGAACCCATACCTCGACACCATGAGCTGGGCCTCTGGATACAACTTCGTCAAGCCCGGACAGCGCGCGCCCTGGGGCAACGGCGACGGACGATTCTTCTACCCGCCGCTGGCTACCGTCAACCGCACCGACGACCTTCCGAACCTCCAGCCGCCCGTGGACTCCATCCGAGCCGAGATGCTCCGAGACGGCATCGAGGACTACGAATACTGCGTGATTCTCAGGAACTTGCGCGATGAGAAGTCCGCCGAACTCATTCCCGCCGAACTCAGCCGAATCAACGCCCTCCTCACCGTCCCCCCGCAGATTTCGCAGGACATGACGCACTTCACCCACTCCCCCGCCCCCATCCTCAAACGGCGTGCCGAAATCGGCCGCGCCATCACCGAACTCCTGAAGAACCCCTAGAACCCCTAGAACCCCTAGAACCCCTAGAACCTCTAGCCCCTCTAGAACCTCTAGAACCTCTAGTTTAGCTAGCTCCTTAATTTCACATTTCACATTTCACATTTCACATTATGAAAAGGACCATCGTCCCCCTCCT
>JAFXSU010000348.1 GCA_017525435.1 Victivallales bacterium | reverse complement strand
CCAGTTCAATTGCGAACGCAGTGCGTTCGCAATTGGATAGACACGATAAAACTGCCGACTTTGCTCCAACTGCCGAACCCCAAATCCGCTGCCATATTCAGGCTCCAGACGTTCTGCGAGACCACGGATGAGCCTCGCACCATACTCCGCACGTTCCATGCCTTGCTGTTCCTCTTCGAAAATGCGACGGCCGAGATTCCAGTACATCAGCACACGTTGAGAATCCACGCTGCGAATCGCTTTCTCCCTCGCTGCGTTGATGATGGCACGGGCATCAGATAGAAGTTGCTCATTTACAATGGCGGACAGTGGATGCTTTTTCATTCTGTTCCTCTTCTTGGTTGGCACCAAACATGGCGATCCCCTTTCTTAATATAAATGCATAAATCAGTGCCAATCAGAGAGTCACAATAAATCATAGAATGTCATAATCTTGAATGTCATAACGATGGAAAACATCAAAGTTGTCTATTTCTGTCAGCTTTTGTCCAATGTGCCATACAGCGCATTTTCGGTGGAACGTTCGATGCGGAAGTTTCGGATTTCTCCGACTTTGAGATCTGGCGTGGCCTCGAAGAGGACCATCTTGTTGCGGTCGCTTCGTCCGCACCAGCGCTTCGGGTTGCGGGGACTGGGCCCTTCGACAAGAACGGGCACGCTCTGCCCGACCATCCGCGCGTTGTGCCGAGCCACGCTCTCGTTGAGTTCCTGGAGCAGAATCTGGTTGCGCTCATGCTTCTCGGCCTCGGGGACATCGTCCACGAGCGTCTCGGCGGCCTTCGTTCCGGAGCGTTGCGAATAGCGGAAGATGTACGCCATGTCGTAGCCGACACGCCGCATGACCTCGTGGGTGTCCTCGAACTCCTGTCGCGTCTCGCTACAGAAGCCCACGATGATGTCGGTGGAGAAGAGCGTCTCCGGTGCCTTGGCACGGATGGCATCGATGCGGTCGAGGTATTCCTTCGCGGTGTAGTTGCGATGCATCAACTTGAGGATGCGGTCGTTGCCGGACTGCACGGGCACATGGAAGCACTTGCAGACCTTGGGCAACTGCGTGACCGCCTCCACGAACTTGTCATTCATGAAGCGAACATGGGGCGAGGTGAAGCGGATTCGCTCGATGCCTTTGACATCGTTGAGCGCCACGAGCAAATCTGCGAAGGCGGAGAATTCGGGCGTGTAGGTGCCGGCCTTCCGCGCCTCCGCCACGCCATACGCGGTGATGTTCTGGCCCAGCAGCAACAGCTCCTTTGTTCCGCCGGCCGCCAGCCGCTCCGCCTCATCGACAATCGCCTCGATGGGGCGGGACTTTTCGCGCCCTCGGCAGTAGGGCACCACGCAGTAGGTGCAGAACTGGTCGCAGCCCCGCATCACGGAGACCTCGGCGATGAGCTGGCCGAGCCGATGGCCGTCCAGTTCTCGAAAAACTCCGGGACCCATCTCCAGCGCGGCACTTCGGCCATGGCGCGTGACCGCCTCCGCAATCAGGTTCGGGACATTCTGGAGCTGGTCGGTCCCCGCCACGAAATCCACCTGCGGCAACTCCGCAAGAATTTGGTTGCCAAGGCGCTGTGCCATACAGCCGATCACGCCGATGACCAGCGACGGCTTCTCGTCCTTGAGCATCTTCATCATTCCGATCTTGCCGATGGCCTTGCGCTCCGCCTGGTCGCGGACGCTGCAAGTGTTGAAGATCAGGATGTCCGCCTCGGTCTCCTCGTCCACCTCGCGGTAGCCACGCGCCTCCAGCAGGCATGCCAGCGCCTCCGAGTCCCGCTCATTCATCTGGCAACCGTAGGTTTTGATGTAAAAATTCAACATTGGAATTATATTAAGAAAGTTATGCGAAAAATCCTGCCACTTTTCACCATTGCCGCGCTTTTCGTGGCCATTTCGTTGGGAGCCGACGAGCCAGTGAATTCACCACGTTTCCTGCCGGAAATCTCCCTCTGCGGAATGCCCTACCGTCAGATCGAAGTCGCCGTGACCGACGCCGAATTGCGCAAAGGGCTGATGGACCGCACCTACCTCGCCGACGATGGCGGGATGCTCTTCTTCTACGGACGACCAAAATTCACCGCCTTTTGGATGAAGAACACCCGCATCCCGCTGGATGTGATTTTCCTGGATGCAGAGGGTATCGTGCTCCAGGTCAACACCATGACGGTCGAACCGCCGCAGACCGAAAACGAAAGCGACGAGGACTACGAGGCGCGCCTCAAGAGCTACTACTGCCTGCGTCCCGTGACCTGTGCGCTGGAAATCCACGCCGGCCGAGCCGCCGAACTCGGACTGGTGCCCGGCACCCGCATCCCGTCACTTGCATTGCGCGTACTTCTTCAAAATATAAATGCAAAATAGTGGATTGCGTGGCTTTATCGGAACCCTCGCCTCTTCTCTCCCTTGCGCATGACGTTCTATTCTGTGCGCCTCTGACCTCCCACCTCTCTGGCAGATCCAGAGTCCAGAGTCCAGACTTTAACCTCTAACCTCTAACCTCTAACCTTATAAAATGCCGGAACTTCCTGAAGCAGAGACTGTCGCGCGGGCATTAAACCGGGTTCTGCCTGGGCGGCGCATCGTGAAGGTGACCCTGCGTGCCCCGAAACTGCGCACGTCACTCGCCCCGCTGAAGACCGCCAAACTGGCAGGTTGCACTTTTACAGCTGTTTATCGGAGAGGAAGATACAATATTCTTGCTTTGGACGACCGCCGCGGACTGCTTCTGCACCTCGGAATGACCGGCGCGGTCAGTGTGACCCCCGCCGCCGAGCCGCCGCGAAAGCACGAGCATGTGATTCTGGAACTGGACGACGGCTTCGCCTTCCGCTTCGAAGACCCGCGACGCTTCGGACTCCTGGAGTGCCATCCGCTCAATGAAAAAGGCCTCCCGGCCGTGCTGGACTTCTTGGGGCCGGAGCCACTGACCGACGACTTCAACGGCGAGATGTTCTATTGCGCGGCGCACCACCACCACATCGCCGTGAAAGAACTCCTCATGGACAACACCGTGGTCACCGGTATCGGCAATATCTACGCCACCGAGAGCCTCTTTGCCGCAGGCGTGCGTCCCACGCACTGCACCGACCGCCTCAGCCACGCGTCCTGCGCCCGCATCGTCGCCGAAGTCAAGGCGATTCTCGCACGCGCCATCGCCGCCGGAGGAACCACCATCTCGGATTTCCGAGGCGTGGACGGCTCGGAGGGTTCCTTCAACCGCGAACTGGTCATCTACGGCAAAGCCGGAAACCCCTGCCCCCGTTGCGGGACCACCCTGCGCACCGTCACCCTTGGCGGGCGTTCCTCCTGCTACTGCCCGAAATGCCAGAGGTGAAACCGTTTGCAAAACGATCTTTCGTCATGTTTTGATAGGATTTGATATTGGCGATTTGACACGTTTTGACGGGATTGCACTTTTCCAAGCCCAATCGTTCAGGCCATTCACCAACTGACATTGACCAGTGGGAACGACCATCGGCCGTTGGAGTTCCACAGGCCGACTTGGAGAGCGAAATGCCGTTCCTCGTCCATCTTTTCATCCGGCAACTCCGCGTGAGCGAAATTGACCAGCCCGGCCTGAAGATATGGAATCGCCCGTTCGCAAACATTGACCACGCCAAATTGGGAGTTGACGCCTTGGCTGTCGCAGTTGACGAGACCGATTTGGGCGATGCCAGACTGGTCTGGCCAGGTCACGATGCCGTTGCGCAAATTGACCAATCCCAGTTGAATACTTTGCCCATCCCAGACCCAGTTGAATATCCCGACACTCAAACCGTCCAGCTTGGCAACCACACTGGCCAGTGGCGCGATGACGAAGCCACGACCTTGTTCCGCAAGGAATACTGGCGCCGCTGCAACCCCCTTGAAACCTCGACCGGCACCAGCCAGCAGCGCAAGATTCAGGCCATTGACGTCATATCCGTATTCCGGCTGTATCCAGAACGGGAGGCCAATTCGCAGATTCGGGCTGGCAGTCCGGTCGGACTTTGGCGCGTAGGTGCCTGCACAAGCATCATCTAGCTGCAGGCAATATCCAATCTGCACTGGTCCGTAGTCCAGGGCGATTTGATTCGGTGAATTCGCACAGGCGGCGAGGAGGAGCAGTCCGCAGGACATCAAAACCAATGGGATTTGCGACGTTTTCATCTTCTGGAGAACTCTGAAAATGGTGGTTTAGATGGTTGCCTCTTTAAATATAGTATGGAAATCTAGTGACTGTCCCCGCAGATTCAACTTGAAACCCGCTTTCAACTGTTTTTCAATTCATTTACTTTGATTAACAACTTGCAAAGTTACATTCTTGATGTAACTTATGAATAGTTACAAAAAAATGATGGCATCTTTTCCACAATTTCAGCGTTACCTCCATTCGTTGGGCGCCAAGGTGACTTTTGTTCGGTCAGAGTCTTTGGAAGCGACTTGTCCCCTATTGGTAAGTGCACATTATGACGCTTGCATTGGGACGCTCTTCGCCACGGACTGGCTTTTCCTATTCAGTCGTCAGGATGAACTTCTGACGCCTGAAATGGTGCTGAGTCACCACCATCTTCTCGCCAGTCAATACTCCCTTCCGATTTTGGTGGTATTCCAATCGGGCAGCCAGGAGTTCTGCACTTCTTTGCTAAAATGGCGTTTGCCATTCGTGGTCACAGGACGGCAATGTTACATTCCCGCCGCATTGGTTCTTTTCAATGCCGCAAAGTTCACCAAGCCCTTACATCATGCCGCATTCCTTTCTCCAATCGGACAAGTCCTACTGCTGGATTATCTGCTTCATCATGACTTGCCACAGACGATTTCGTTCCATCAGTTGAAGCAGAATTTTCCCACAATACACAAGGTCTATTTGAGCAGAGGCACCAGCGAACTGGAACACGCCGGTCTGGCTAGCCTGGAACACGTTGGGCGCCAGCGAATTCTGGTCTGGAAAGGAACGCGGAGGCAATTGTGGGAACAGGCCCAGCCACTCCTGCGCAATCCAGTACTTCGTCGCATTCGAGTGACAACACCTCTGGACGGCCATCTCCGCGCCGGCCTCACTGCCTTGGCACAATACACCAACCTGAATGACAATGACACCCCGACTTTTGCCATTCATTCTCGCCAATGTCCAGCCCATTTGAAACCACTTGAATATAGCGGTAATTATTTGGAACTCTGGAGGTATGACCCAAAATTGCTGACCAGGGGCGGTGCGACCGTGGACAAATTGTCGCTCTATCTCTCTCTGAAGAATCACCCGGATCCGCGTGTCCAGGGGGAACTAAACCCAATGCTGGAGGACTTCCAATGGTGACGGGACTGCCGTTATTTCGGCGCCATTTTCAGAACTTCTCCGAAAACTACATGCTGATTGGCGGATGTGCCTGCGAGCTAACGCTGATGAATGACGGTGGTTTTCGTGCCACCAAAGACATTGACATTCTGGTTTTACTGGAAACGATGAATCGTTCTTTTGCAGAGCGATTTCATGATTTCATCCTTGAGGGAAATTACCAGTGCTATATCTCAAAAGGCGATGAAAAGAAGCACTTCTATCGTTTTCTGGCACCGCCTGGCTCGATTTATCCGCACCAATTGGAATTGCTCTCCCGTAGCCTTTTCCCAGATTTTCCAAATATCTCCTACACCCCTCTTGTCCAAGATAGATATGTCCAAAGCATGTCCGCCATTGTCCTAAGCGACATCTATTACCATTTTGCCAGAAAACATAAGGTCATGAGACAAGAACTGCCGTGTTTGGACATAGAAGGGCTGATGGTTTTCAAGATCGCTGCATATTTGAATTTACGCCGCCAGCAGGCCGAAGCCCCCGCTCTTGTACGCTCTACAGATCTCCATAAACATCGCAATGATGTTTTTCGACTGCTGGGTTCGATATCACCCGGCTTAACGATTTCAGAACTTCCAAACGAAATTCGTCAGGATCTCATTGCCTTTATCGAGGTCTTCCAGCCCGAACATCTTGAATGGCGTGCCATAACTCAATCGCTAGGCATTCCAGAGACTGCGGCAGCCAGCCTGAGAAAGCGCTTTCTCAACTATTTCCAGTTGTCATAACATACGACTTATTAAAATCTTAATGGGCGAAAAGGTATTTCGTGCATGAGATGCGCCGTCTTGTGTGGTTCCAGGGTGACAGGAACCGTTTCTCAAGGTTAGGCAGTCGTGTCCCCGCATGGTACCGCTGATTCACCAACTGACATTGACCAGTGGGAACGACCATCGGCCATTGGAATTCCAGAGGCCAATTTGGAGGGCAAAGTGGCGTTCTTCTACATGGTCGGAGTCGCACATGGCACGGTTTACAAGGCCGACCTGGAGATACGGGGAGCCCTCGCAGTAATTAAGTGCTCCGATCTGGACGTTGGTCTCTGTACACCAACTATTATTGGAAATTCCAATTTGGGCGACGCCGTGGGAGTCTGGGCGAGAGAATACTCCATATCCGTTTATCAGGCCAAATTGTATGCTCCGCCCATCGTCAACGACATTCAACAAGGCGAGGCTCAAGCCGTCCAATCGTGAACTTAGGTAGGCGATAGGGGCTATCGCAATTCCACGATGTCGTGGTGCCCCCGGACCATCAATCATGGCTACAGGCGCTACCACAATTCCTTTGACTTGCGTGCTGACATCCGCCAGCAGTGCGAGGCTCAGTCCATTGACGCGGCTGCCGGCGTCTTCAGCGCCCAGAGACCTGTCCGCATTTTCTTCGTACTGTGCCTGTGCCTGTACCCAGAACGGGATGCCGAGCCGGAGGTTCGGGGACCAGGTCCGTTGGGAAACCGATTCCAAAGATTCTGCCGATTCCTCTAAACGCCAACTGCAACCAATCTGCACTGGACCGTAGTCCAAGGCGATTTGTTTTGGTGCATTTGCGCAGGCGGCGAGGAGGAGCAGTCCGCAGGACATCAAAACCAATGGGATTTGCGACGATTTCATCTTCTGGGGAAACTCTGAAAAAGGTGGTTTAGATGGTATCTCTTTAAATATAGTATGAATCGTCTCGTAAAACCGCATTATATTGGAAGAAATCCCAATTCCTGAAAATTCCATTCTTTTCTGAACATGGCTAAAGTATTCCGTGCTTTTGTTGAAAAACGCCCCGGCTTTGACGTCGAGGCCCAGAATCTCCTTTCCGACCTTCGCGAGACTCTTGGCATCCAGTCGCTTGTAGGCATCCGCATCCTGAAGCGCTACGACCTCTCCGGACTCAGCGAGGCCGAATTCCAATCCGCGACCGCCTCGGTGCTTTCCGAACCGAACTGCGATGCCGTCTATCTGGAAGTGCATCCGGAAGTCGAAGGCGCACAGTGGTTCGCAGTGGAGTATCTGCCAGGACAGTATGACCAGCGGGCCGACTCGGCGGCGCAGTGCATCCAGTTGCTCACGCAGAAGGAGAAGCCATTGGTGCGCACCGCGACTCTCTACGCCCTGTTGGGCGAGGTGAAGCCGGAGGAGGTCGCCCGCATCAAGAGCTACCTCATCAACCCCGTCGAGAGCCGCGAGTGCGTGATGGGCGTGAAGCCCGACAGCCTCGAAATCCAGACCACCGTCCCCGAGGATGTCAAGGTGATGACGGGCTTCCTCACGCTGGACTCCGCAGGCATCGCCGCGATGGTGAAGGAACTGGGGCTGGCAATGAGCGCGGAGGATCTCGCTTTCGTGCAGAGCTACTTCCGCGACCAGGAGAAGCGCGAGCCGACCTTCACCGAAATCAAGGTCATCGACACCTACTGGTCTGACCACTGCCGCCACACCACCTTCCATACCAGCCTGGACGAAATCGAGTTCCCGAAGGACTCCGCGCTCGCCGCACCCATCGAGGCCTCCTACCGCGAATACCTCGATGTGCGCAAGCGCCTGGGCCGAGAGAACAAGACGCTCTGCCTGATGGACATCGGAACCATCGGCGCAAAGGAACTCAAGCGCCAGGGCAAGCTTGAGAACCTGGATGCCTCGGACGAAATCAACGCCTGCTCCATCGTCGCCAATGCGACCGTGGACGGCAAGACGGAGCCGTGGCTCATCATGTTCAAGAACGAGACGCACAACCACCCCACCGAAATCGAACCCTTCGGCGGCGCGGCGACCTGTCTGGACGGCGCCATCCGCGACCCGCTCTCCGGCCGCAGCTACGTCTATCAGGCGATGCGCATCACCGGTGCCGGCGATCCGCGCGTGCCTGTCTCCGAAACGCTCCCCGGTAAGCTCCCGCAACGCAAGATCACGCGCACCGCGGCTGCGGGCTACTCCTCCTACGGCAACCAGATTGGTCTGGCGACCGGCAAGGTGCAAGAGTACTACCACCCTGGCTTCGTGGCGAAGCGTCTGGAACTTGGCGCAGTCATCGCGGCCGCCCCGCAGGCGAATGTCATCCGCAAGACGCCCGCGC
This sequence comes from Victivallales bacterium, assembly GCA_017525435.1. Classification (GTDB taxonomy): domain Bacteria; phylum Verrucomicrobiota; class Lentisphaeria; order Oligosphaerales; family Oligosphaeraceae; genus RGIG1601. The sequence goes on along the minus strand of JAFXSU010000348.1, from coordinate 11,803 downwards.
CTGGCGACGTGATTCTGCTCATCGGCGGCCGCACCGGCCGTGACGGCTGCGGCGGGGCGACTGGTTCCTCCAAGGCGCACACCGCCGAGTCGCTGCACACCTGCGGCGCCGAGGTCCAGAAGGGCAATCCGCTGACCGAACGCAACATCCAGCGACTCTTCCGCCGCGCGGAATTCTCCACGCTCGTGAAGCGCTGCAACGACTTCGGAGCCGGCGGCGTCTCCGTCGCCATCGGCGAACTGGCACCCGGACTCCAAATCAACCTCGACCTCGTGCCCAAAAAGTACGACGGGCTGGATGGCACGGAACTGGCCATCTCCGAGTCCCAGGAGCGCATGGCAGTCGTCGTTGCCGCCGAGGACGCGGCGAAGGCCGCGGCGCTCGCCGCCGAGGAGAATCTCGAAACCACCGCTGTCGCCACCGTGACCGCCGAGGGCCGCCTGGAGATGAGCTGGCGCGGAAAGTCCATCGTCTCCATCTCCCGCGAGTTCCTGGACACCAACGGCGTCACCCAGCACGCCAAGGCAGTCGTCGGCGCCCCCGATGCGTCCGCGAACCCCTTCACGCCCCAGCCCATTCCGCATGCGCTGCTGGAGAACTGGCTGGACGCGCTTAGCGACCTCAATGTCTGCTCCCAGCAGGGTCTCGGAGAGCGTTTTGACGGCACGATCGGCGCGGCGACCGTGCTGGAGCCCTACGGCGGAAAGACGCGCCTCACGCCGATCGACGCGATGTGCGCCAAACTGCCCACGATGGGCAAGACGGACTTCTGCACGCTGATGTCTCACGGCTACGACCCGTACATCTGCTCGTGGAGTCCCTACCACGGCGCCATCTACTCGGTCGTCGAGGCACTTGCGAAAATCGCGGCGGCGGGCGGCGACTCCTCGCAGGCGCGGCTCTCCTTCCAGGAGTACTTCGAGCATCTGGAGTTCGTGCCGGAACGCTGGGGACGGCCCCTGGCGGCAGTCCTTGGCGGACTGAAGGCTCAGCTGGAGTTCGGTACCGCGGCCATCGGCGGAAAGGACTCGATGTCCGGAACCTTCGAACACCTGACCGTTCCGCCGTCGCTGGTCTGCTTCGCGGTGGTTCCGGCGGACGCACGGCAGGTGGTCAGCCCGGAATTCAAGGGCGCCGGGCATGTGGTCTCCATTCTGCCTGTCACGCGATTGGCCGACGGCACGCCGGACTTCGCCAAACTGCGTGAGAACTACGCTCGGCTTTACGCAGAGATTCAGGCGGGTCGTATTCTGGCGGCGCAGACGGTCGGCCGCGGCGGTATCGCGGCCGCCATCTCCAAGATGTGCTTCGGCAACCTCGTGGGCTTCTCCGGCCCCGCCCCGCAGGAACTCGGCGGCCTCTTCACTCCCGACTACGGTTCGATCATCGTGGAATCGGAGAAGGAACTCGATGGCTTCCAAGTCATCGGCCGCACTACCGCCGACGAAGCGATTCTCATCGAAGGCACCATGCGGGTGCCGCTCCACGAGCTAATCCCACTCTGGAAGCGCCCGCTGGAGAAGATCTTCCCGACCAAGGTCGCGGATCTGCCGATGGCAACTTGGTCGCCCTACGCCAAGCGCAACGACGCCAAGCCGGCCATCAAGGTCGCCAAGCCGCGCGTGCTCATTCCGGTCTTCCCTGGCACAAACTGCGAGTTCGACACTGCGAAGGCCTTCGCGAACGCCGGTGCCGTCCCCGAACTTGTGCTTATCCGAAACCTCTCAGCCGCCGACATCGAGGACTCCGTCGCCAAGCTCGTCAAGGCGATTGACAATGCGCAGATCGTGGCATTCCCCGGCGGCTTCTCCGGCGGCGACGAGCCGGACGGCTCCGGAAAGTTCATCGCCACCACCTTCCGCAGCCCGCGCGTCCGCGAGGCGATGGAACGGCTGCTTCAGGAGCGCGACGGCCTGATGCTCGGCATCTGCAACGGCTTCCAGGCGCTCATCAAGCTCGGACTGGTGCCCTACGGCGAAATCCGCCCTGCGCTGGACGCCGATGCGCCGACGCTGACCTTCAACAACCTCGGCCGCCACGCCGCCACGATGATCAACACCGTGGTCGCCAGCGTGAAGTCGCCGTGGTTGCGTCACGCCAATGTCGGAGACGTCCATGCGGTCGCGATTTCCCACGGCGAGGGGCGCTTCCATGCCACGCCCGAGCAGGTCGCCGAACTGGTCCAGAATGGCCAAGTCGCCTTCCAATACGCCGACCTTGACGGCAAGCCCGCCAACGAGATGCCATGGAACCCCAACGGCTCCGTGAACGCCATCGAAGGCATCACCTCCTTCGACGGACGCATCCTCGGCAAGATGGGACACTCCGAACGCTCGTGGGACACCGACATCGGCAAGAACGTCCCTGGCAACAAGGAGCAGGGCATCTTCCTCTCCGGCGTCGAGTACTTCGGATAAATTCAGATGGACCTCCGGCAAGGCGCGATAAAGTGCCCTGCCGGAGATAGGCGGCAAGTCCCCATCGGTCACCGAATGTACGAAGGGCAATCAAGTTATTTGAAAAAATGCGTGACGTTCGGGGCGTCGATCATATCTGGCGTGAAGAATCTTGCTGGAATCGTCAGCACCACTGGTGTCGTATCCAATTCAATCTTAAACGAATAAATGTAGGAATCCGCCGTGTCGTCAAACCGTACAGTTCCTGCGTTGCCCTGCAATTCGTCCCAAAAGGGAGCACGGGCTAAGTTATAATAATCGGACAGATCGTCTATGATATGCAGCCAGTTAAAAGTGCGGTACCACAAGTCGCCGCCTTTGTCTGTGGTCGTGCGGATTACCTGCGTCTTATTGACGAAGAAGAAGTCCTCGTACTCTTCTCCTTCGTGAAAGCGACAAGGGCCGATGATCAGAAACGGCTTGTTCGCGGCTTTATATATCGCAAGTGACTTGGGATAGCCTTTCGCTTCCAATGCCGCCGAACCGACCTTGCGATAAACGTTGCCATTGAGAAAATACGCGATAACCAACAGTGGCAATAAGATAAGCGCCAGTATCGTTGCGATACATATTCTACGGATGATTTTGCCCATGACTCAAAAATGAAGTTGAAAGCACTGTTTTTACCTGTGGATAGATTCGTGAATTTTACTGTGTGGTGGCGAGGGCACTTTCACTACACATTCAGTCAACGAGGGCAGTGGCAATACCCAACTGTACCAATTCACTGATTCACATCAAGTATATAATATACATTATATTAAAGAAATTTTCATTTCGGTTTTCCTGTCGCTCTTGCGGGGACTTGGCTTGCATCATTCCTTTTTTTGACATAGTTTCCCTTTGTTCCCAGCGGTGACAAGATTGGATTGTACAAACCTCCAACCAACTTTCATCCATGCGGATAAGCGAAAAAAAGGTCTTTCTTATCGTACTTTGCCTTTGCCTGTTGTTCGTCTCTGTTTGCATGCGGCTTGGCAACTCCGGGATTGATACTTGTCCGCCTGAGAGGCGTGTTTTTTATGGGGTTCAATCGATGGGCAAGGTTGCAAAAGATAATTTTTTATTCCCTTCCTACATAACCATCCCCATTGCAATCGGGCTGTTTCCCTTTGCGCTCATCGGCGATATCGTCTTCCTGCCTTACGACTTGTTCTTGGCAGCCTCGGTGACCTCGTGGTCAAAACCGGAGGCAGGACCGACTGTCAAATATCCGAGGACCCCGGAGGGGACCGCCTTGAAAAATGACGACTCAAAGGCATTGGCCGCGCTTTGGGCAAGCGGGCTCAAGATGTCCCAACTGAGTGTAGATTATATATGCTCAAAATTGGAAAAACCAGTTCGTGGGCACATAGATGACTACTTGGAATATGTTCATTTCTGTAATTTGGCAGTGAAAAAGATCGCCGAAGATGATGCTTGGAACTATCTGCCGGACGAACAGAACTTCTTGTCAAACTACATCTTTTCAACCTTTGAAGCTCTGACAAAATCTAGACTCCTCCCCCATAGCAAAAAAGAACCAGAAATTCAAGAAATTCAACAGGATATCTTGAATTCACTTGAAACCATGCTTAATCATGGTATTGCTCCTTCAAATGCAATCAAGGTGAAAACGTTTTGGTTGATACATGTTCCCCGTCGCCTGACATTGCTGGACTGGGTATATTTCAGTGCAGGTGTTCCTAGCGAAGTCCGTCTTCAGGTCCTTCGACTTCTAAAGGAACATGGTGCCTTGCCCTATGCGGAATTGGTTCGGCAGGATCCCGGTATGTCCTCATTGCATTTGGATGGCGTCAGAATCGCCCCCGTATTCCAGCCCATCATCGATCTTTTGGAAGGTTCGCCCAAGGCCGACTGCTATCGTTTTTCCGATTCGTATCCAGGGCTTTCCGGTGATGTTCTGGTCGTTGAAGAGGGCTACCGGGATTCGGAAGGACAACTGCATTACACATATGAAGTCCCAGTCGTGGAGCGCGAACATCCGGAAACGACCTTCATGCTCGAACTGCCGATCCATAGGAGGATTTTCTATTCCATTGCCTCCGAGAAGGAATACAACAAGCGGCAACAGGTAGATGTTTACTACGCCTCCGAACACCGCCAGGCGCCCGAGTGGCTGGCCGACAAATATATCTTCCAGGACCAGAATATTAGGGAGGATATTAGGGAGAAATTCTCTTCCTTCCCCCAGTGCGAATTATATCAACAGTATTATATGCATATTATGTATTCCAAGTATTCTCCTAGAGTCAAACTTAAGGATGATTATCTTTATGAATCCGATTGGAAACTGGTTTCCGAAGTATTGACCAATCCGTATTTTACCGGCAAGGAAAAGAAATGGGGCTGCATGACAATTGAGCCTAAAAAGCGACCTTAAATGAAAATGACGGCTTATATTTATCAAAAGGTTCCCGTATGGTATCAACTGCTGGCAAAACAACCCGTGCCATGCACTGCGCAAGACAGGAGTAAGGCAATGTTGCCAGGAAGTCGATTTTAACCAGCCAGCATCAGTTGCGATTTGCCCATGTACGCGCACGACCATATAGGGAGGTATGCCCCCACCCCCTACAAGGTTTACTATAATCGGTTTTTCAGAACAATGCAAGTCGAACCCTCGAAAAGGAAATGGAATCATAGTTTTCCTATTCTTTTTTATAAAAATATAGTTAATATATTTATTACAAACAATTTAATTCTATTGTCAAAAGATTAACAAGTGTTCTGCATCAAGCGGATATGACAATTTGCGATGCCCATCTTCATTTGACCCGCAAGGATTTGCCAAAGTTGTCCGCATGGCATGCGGCGGGGCTGGCGGGTGCAACCAGTGCGACCGCACGGCATACCGAGTGGGCGGAGGCATTGGAGTTGACGCAACTGTCACCATCGTGGGTGCGCTATGCCATGGGCATCCATCCGTGGTATCTGGAGAAGGCTCCGGAGACTGCGTTGGAGGAACTGGATACACTTCTTGCCAACCACCCTGCCCTCGCCGTCGGAGAAATCGGCTTGGACTTCGCTGACGGACGTGACGATCGCGAACGGCAGCTCCACTGGTTTGAGGCGCAGCTCGCCCGTGCCGCCAAATACCGCCGCCCTGCCGTCCTGCACTTGCGTCGGGCATGGGACTGTGCGCCTGTGATTCTTGCCAAATATCCCGAAGTCACCACTGTGTTGCATAGTTTCAACGGCAGTCGTGAGGTCGCACGGCAACTTCATGAGGCCCTTCCCAACTGCTATTTCTCCTTCGGCTTTGCACTAGCAAATCCTGCGGCAACCCGTCAGGCAGGAGCCGCACAGGTCATTCCGACGGACCGCATCTTGACCGACAGCGACTATCCCTTCCAGCACTTGCCTAGCAATCCGGCGAGCGTTCCGACCGACCTGGAAGCCGTCATCGCCCGTCTGGCCGAACTCCGCCACGACTCCCCTACCCTGCTCGCTGGCCAAATCGCAGAAAACTGGCAACGAGTCTTCGATGAATTATAATCGTTTCATTACCAAGCCCCTTAATACCATGCAAAAGAAGCACACCATCATCGTTCTTGGCAGTACGAACACCGACATGGTCATCCGCAGCAGGCGCATTCCCGCGCCGGGCGAGACCGTTTCCGGCGGAACCTTCCTGATGAATCCAGGTGGAAAGGGTGCCAATCAAGCTGTCGCAGTGGCGCGTCTGGGCGGAAAGGCAACGAAATGCATCTTCGTGGCCAAAGTCGGCAATGACCTCTTCGGACGCGACACCGCACGGCGAATGAAAGCGGACGGCATTGACGCACGGCTGATCGTCGATACCCACGAACCTAGCGGAACCGCGTTGATTCTAGTGGACAAAAATGGACAGAATTGTATTTCGGTGGCGTTGGGCGCCAACGGCACGCTCTCATCGGACGACATTTATCCTATTTTTAAAGAGGAGCTTCCGCTGGCTTCAGCGCTCTTGATGCAACTGGAGACGCCGTTGCCGACAGTGCTTTTCGCCGCGCAAGCCGCCAAGGCGGCTGGTGTGCCGGTGATTTTGAATCCCGCGCCTGCGACGAAGCTACCTTCTGCACTCTACCGATGCCTGGAGTGGATTACCCCGAACGAGAGCGAAGCGGAACTGCTTACGGGCATCCCGGTCACGGATGCCGCCTCGGCTGCCAAGGCCGCCAAGGTGCTTCAAAAACGCGGTGTTAAAAATGTCCTAATCACTCTTGGTGCCAAGGGCTGCTGGTGTTCCTTGACTCAAAAGCTGCATCCCGCAAACAAGGTCAAGGCAGTGGATTGCGTCGCGGCAGGCGACACCTTCAACGGTGCTTTCGTGGTCGCGCTGGCCGAAGGGAGACCATGTGAGGAGGCCATCGCCTTCGCACAAAAAGCCTCCGCGATTTCGGTGACGCGCCTCGGAGCCCAGTCCTCTGTGCCACGGCGCGATGAAATCCAGGCGTAATGGGCTAAATTACAAAAAAAGGGCATGGAACCAAGTCCATGCCCCTGCAACCTTGAATTGAACCCGGCTGGTTTATAATTCCATATCTCTCAGGGCCTGGTTGTTGATCCAGTTGGGGTTCTTGTGGGAGATGTCCACAGAATATGGCGGATTGTAGGGCTTGAACTCCCCGCCCAAGATTTGGCGGTGAAGCTCGTTCACAATCCATCGTTCCAGCTTGAGCACCAGAATCTTCTTGCGCAGACGACCCTGCATGTCGCGGTTCAGGATATTCGGAAGCGTGTCCGTGGTGACAATCTCGTCAATTACATCGCTGCCCAGGTTGTCTTTGACCTCTTGCGAAGAGTAAAAATGTGTAACCACAAAGAGCACGCGCCGTGCGCCGGCGGCTTTGAGCTGCTTGCAACAAGTCATAATTGTTCCACCGGTGCGTACCATGTCGTCGCAGACAACGACTTCGCGCCCCTTGAGAGCCTCGAAAGTGATTGGTGAATCCGGCGCGGGCTTCATCACCACTTCGCGCTCGCCCAGTCGCTCTTTGGACATCACCAGGAACTCCGGTTTCTTGTGGCGCGAAAGGAGACTCTTGGAGATCTCCTCCTCGTAGGCCTTCATTACGCACTGCGCGAAGGGCGTGGCGCCCTTGTCTGGCGCACAGATGATGATGCCCTGCTCATCCTCCGGCTGGTTCAGTGGCGCGTGGTTGGCCAGATAACTGGCGTAGAGTTGCGCAGGCGAGAGGTTATAGAAATACCCGTTGAAGGTATTGTAGAAGAGTTCCTGCACGGCGACAGAGTGGTTATGGACAGTCATAATCGCATCCACTCCCGCAGTCTTGAGCAGCTGCGCATAGAGCATTGCGCTCCAGGGCTGACCATCGAACTTCTTGTAGTCGGAGACGGAGCGCTGAAAGGCTACACGACCGTATTCGGGGCGCGGTCCGCGATCCTGTGCACTGTAGAAGAGATCCGGCTCAATGAGAATGACTCGTTCGGCACCATTGTCTTTGGCGGCGCGGGCAACTAGGAACGTACGCATTGCACGAGCATTGCGGGTAAGGATTCCGGAGCAGGCGGAGACGATGATGACGGTCTTGCCGTCCAGCCCATGTCCGATATGGTCGAAGTCACTCTCGTCGCTCAGGAAGCGCGGGCAGAACTCGGTGTTGGCGAATTCCTTGTAGGCGAGAATGTCAGAGACATCGACTTCCTGATGCATGTAGTGCGCGATGTCACTTGTGAAAGGATCGTCGGACTGCACGCCAACGACGATGTATTTCTCGTTCAACATGTTAGGCTATCGGTTGTTGAGCATGTAGTATTGGGTGATTTCGTCGTCACGGCAGAAAGTAGTGGCGATGAGGGCGGCTCGGATCCACATTCCGTTGCGCACCTGCCGCCAGTAAACCGCGCGTGAGTCGTTGTCGCATTCGGTGGAGATTTCCTTGCGGCGCGGGAGGGGATGCATGATGATTCCCTCGCGCTTGAGCGCCTTGAGGTCGTCGCCGGTGAAGAAGTAATCCTCCGGCTTGTAGGGCGGGCCGGAGACATCGCCCCACTCGTCCTGAAGCCGTGTCATGTAGATGGCGTCGGCTTCGGGGATTTTTCCCTTGAAGTCAGTGGTGACCTCGTATTCGACACCGGCGGCCTTGAGGCGGTCGAGGATGTCCTGGCCAATCTGCAGACACTCTGGCGCGGCGAAGATCTGGCGGACATTGGTGTAGTTCATCAGCAGGCCGGAGAGGGAGCGCACGGTGCGCCCGCGGGCGAGGTCTCCGCAGAAAAGCACGGTCTTGTTGTCGATGCCGCCGCGTTTTTCAAACGAACGCGCGAGGGTGTAGATGTCCAGCAAAGCCTGCGTGGGATGCTGGTCTTTTCCGGAACCCGCGTTGATGATGGGGATGGGGCGGTCGGTATTGGAGATCATCCACGCCATTTCTTCGGCAAACCCTTGCATCGGCGTGCGCATGATGATCAGGTCGAAGAAGGAGCTGAAGGTGCGGATGGTGTCCTCCTTGGTCTCCCCTTTCGCCTCGCTGGAGATGTCGGGATCGCGCACTTCCGCCGGACGGATGCCAAGGATCTGGCATGCGGAATAGAATGACAGGAAGGTACGCGTGCTGGGCTGCGTGAAATAGAGCATCGCGCGCTTGTTCTTCAGCAAGGTAGAGAGATAGTCCATGCCCTGCTTGCTCTTGCCGATGCGGCGGATGCGCGTGGCCAGGTCGCAGAGGTGGTCGAGCATCTCGCGGTCGAACTGCTGTGCCATCACGCAGTGGTACGGACGACCGCTGGACTGCACGAAATACGGCGCCTTCTCCGCCAGGGAGAGCTTCTGGAAATCCGCCCAGGCGATTTCCTGCAACATTTTCCGGTGCAACATCGTTTGTCTCCTTTTGCCTCGCCCGGCCAGCGAGGCCGGGAAACCCTCGGCCTTATTTTGCCAGCGACGCGACGATCATCGCCTTGATGGTATGCAGACGGTTCTCCGCCTCGTCGAAAACCTTGGAAAACTCGGACTCGAAAACTTCTTCCGTGACCTCCAGTGCCCCGCACTCCTTGGAGACCTCGGTCTCGTTGTTGTGGAACGCCGGCAGGCAGTGCAGGAAAATCAACTTCGCGGGGTCGGCGTTTCCGGTGTTCTTCACCATCGCCATATTTACCTGGTAGTCATGCAAAAGTGCCAGGCGTTCCTGGAACTTGGCCTCCTCGCCCATGGACGCCCACACGTCGGTGTAGAGGATGTTCGCGCCCGCCACGCCCGCCACGGGGTCATGGCTGACTTCGATTTTGCAGCCATTGCGTTTGGCGCCCTCCCCCGCGATGGCAAGAACCTCCTTTGATGGAGCCAGTTCCTTCGGGCAGACGTCCACAAAGTCCATTCCGACCTTGCTGCAACCCACCATCAGCGAATTTGCCATGTTGTTGCGCCCGTCCCCCAGGAAAGCGAGTTTCAGGCCTTTGAGATAGCCGAAGTGCTCCTTGATGGTTTGGAAATCCGCCAGAATCTGGGTGGGATGCCAGTCATCGGTCAAGCCATTCCAGACGGGAATGCCGCTATAGGTCGCCAAGTCCTCGACGGTCTTCTGCTTGAAACCGCGGAACATAATGCCATCGAACATCCTGCCCAGCACCCGCGCGGAGTCCTTCACGGACTCCTTCTTGCCAAAATGGATGTCTTGGGAACTGAGGTATTCCGGTGAACCGCCTTCGTCGTGAACCGCCACACAGGTTGCACAATGCGTTCGGGTAGAACTCTTTTCGAAAATCAGGCAGATATTTTTCCCTTTCAGCAGAGGATCCACCAGGTTCTCGCCGGCAAGTTTTCGCGCTTTCAGCGCAATCGCCAGGTCAACCAATCCAGTCACCTGTGCGTCACTCAAATCGGCCAGGCGAAGAACACTCTTGCCATATAGCCCCAAATCTGGTAGTTTCATGTGTTTTTCCTCTGATGGACGAAAAGATGCCCAGTACATTATAAATAATATAGCCCTTCAATGGTCTTTTGTGGTTGGCCGGAGGCAAAGCCGTCCGCTTCGCGGTCAACGGCATCCGCATTGTCGTGGATACCCTCCTGGCCGAATTGTAGAGTCTCTTGTAACAATCGCCTGGGAAGGCGTTTTTGTGCTTATGGCAATGACGTCACTGTGACTTGAGGGACTCGGCGTCCCACGTCTGGCAATGTTCCCGTAGTATTTCCCGTTCGCGCTCAGGCAGAAACCGCCCGAAGCGGTGATAGATGTCCATGAAGCAGGAAATGTCTTCCACGACATTCTGCCTGCCATTGGCGAAAGTCACGAAGGTCGTCCCCTCCGACCATTTGGAGGAAAATTTCCGATGATTGCCAGGTGCGTCCAGCAGCAGGGGGATATGCTCCAGGTCCAGAGACCAGTCCAAGGAACCGTATGCGACATAGCGGTATGGCTCTCCGGTGGCAGGGCAGCACCGGAACTCCACCGGAGGATCAAAGTCTAGAAATTCCAGCTCTTCGCTCTGAAGCAGAAGCTCCAGCGTATCCGGCAGAATCATTTTGTCACCGCTGCCATCATCACCATAGAGCATCAAAGCCAAGCCGATAGAACTCATCCGGCTTCGACAGCCGCCACACTGTCTCTTCACCACCATCCAACGGCGGTTCCGCTCCTCTCCATAGAAAAAAGTGCCTATGGCAAGCAGCCCAACCGCCAGCAAGATCCACCAGAAGATCGTACTTGGCTTTCGATGATTACCTTGTTTGCCGAACATCACAGAATGCACGGGGTGATTTTTTCCAGCGGGATGGGCAGGGTGCGCTTCAGCTCCAGCGACTCAATCGCACGCTGCGCAAGATACGTGGAGCGGAAGCCCGCAAGTTCGTCGCAGGGAGACGGCAAGTCCTCCTGTATGGCGCGGACGAAGCCGTCGAGCATGGCCCGATGCCCCTTGTCCGGCATCAATGGCGTGGCATTCTCCTGGAGTTTGGCGTTGGTACTGCCTTCGACATTGGCGAGGTATTTCGCCTGGAAAGCGGCGAAGCCCTGTCCCTTTTCGGGGAAAGGATCGTGCTGAGGCGCAAAGAACTCAGGGGCGTTCTCCGGCATGCCGTAGTAATTGTTCTCCACAAAATGGAGCGAGCGGAAGAGGGCGGCGTTGTCCGTGACTTCGTAGAGTTCCTTTGGGAAGTCGAAGGTGCCGGAGCAGGAGAAGTCCAGCGTCATGCTGGCTCCGCGGTCGAAGCGCAGGTGGATGCCGTGGGAGAGCCGTGAGGAGCCCCAGGCGGTGATTTCGCAGGGCAGCTGCGGTGCGAAGAACCAGCACGCCAGATCCAGCCAGTGCACGCTTTCCCCGATGATTTCACCCCCGCCGGTCAGCGGATCCAGATGGCCCAGACCGTAGGACGAACTCTCATCCTGGATCCGGATCAGCAT
>JAFXSU010000347.1 GCA_017525435.1 Victivallales bacterium | reverse complement strand
CTGTGGTGACGGGGCGTCACCACAATACATCCCGTCGGCGGGGCGCCGACGCTACATCCTTGAGTTACCACTGTGGTGACGGGGTGTCGCCACAACACATTCCGTCGGCGAGGCCCCGACGCTACCTCCTTTACGTAAATTTATGGATTCAGGTTATCAGTATAGTTCCCATTGCAAACCGCTCATCCCACTTGTCTTCATTGGTGGTTGGCGGCGGTTTTGCAAATGTCTCTACCAGCTGACTTTGAGGAGGATGGCGTGGCCGGGGGCCAGCCAGGTGCCCTCGCCGGAGAACCAAGTGAACTTGTCGGGCTTCTGCTGTGAGACGACTTGGATTTGCGCCGGCTTGGTGCGCCACTGGAGTCCGCTGATGCCAGTGGAGTTCTTGAGGTCCTTGTTGAGAACCATCACATAGGTGTCACCTGTCTGGCGATGGCGGAACTCGCCGATGGCCAGAGAAGTGCCGCCGCCGCTGATGCCTTTGATGAGGGAGTCCTTGCCAGGCGCGTCCTCGCGGGTCAGCGGTTCGCCGGGCTGGAAGTGATAGACCGCCGTGGACTCAAGTTGGTTGAGGACGGGTGCGAGTGCGCGGACTGCGCAGAGGACATTGCGCAGGGCGTACCAGGTGGGCGAGCGATGACCCCACAGGTCGATGGGGGCACTGCGGTAGTTGCCTAGGTCGGGGGTGAAGTAGGTGAAGAACTGCAAGCCCTTTGCGCCGTAGAGCAAGCCGGAGAAGACCTCGAAGAAAATGTCGTCCTCGCTGGGGATACGGTAGGGGAGGTGTCCGACGGTCAGCAGGCAGAGTTGGAAGGGAATGCCGTGTCGGATGGCGGCCTCGCGTGCATCGGCGAGGTTCTGCCACCAGAGGTCGTGGCGGTCGGTTTCGGTGCGGCCGGGTTCCATCAGGCCGTAGAAATCATATCCGAACCAACTGGGCTGGACGAGGTTGATGAAGTCATCCAGATGTGCGGCATAGCCGCGGGAACCCAGATGGCTGTTGGGCGCGTAGTTGGGATTGAGGTTGATGTATCGTTCGTGGCCGGGGTCAGCGAGCTTGAGGACGGTCGAGGCTTCGGCGACGATGGGGAAGTGGTCGAGCTTCGGTTCGTCCACGATGTAGTAGCCATAGAGGGCAGGGTGGTCGGCGTATTTTGCGGCGACCTTCTGTGCTGCGTCCCACCAGTCCACTTCCTCTCCGTCGTAGCCTTTCCAGAAGATTCCATGGAAGTCATCGTCAATGATCCAGGCGACTATTCCGGCGTTGTGGATGAGATCGAGTTCCTCGCGGGAATTGGCGAATCCCGCGATGGTGATTCCGCATTCGGCCATGGTGTCGAAGACCTCCTGGGTGAGGGGGCCAGGCGCATGGGCCTTGTTCATGCCCCAGGCGCAGATGGGGAACCACTCCGCGTCACCTGGGCGGGGACGTTCAGCGGCGGTCAGGACAAGGCAAAGCAGACAAAATAGGGCGAAGAGATGTTTCATGGAAGGAGAAGTTGAAGGGGAATGACAATTACCTTACTTTAGCATGTTGCGGAAATCTTTCTCGTCGGGGGATTTTCAATGAACCGTGCAGCCCATCTACAATTTGAAGCCAGTGCCGACAAACTGCGCGATGTCCCGTCCAAGATCGTCCGTCACATCGACGTTGATGACGCAGGAGCTTCGGCCGTTCTTGCGGCACACGGCCTTTGCCGTCAGGCGGTCGCCCTTCGGTGCGGCGAGGTAGTTGATGCTTATCTGCTGGGCGACCGTGCCGTGGTGCAGCTGGTTGGAGAGCGCAGCGAATGCGAAGTCCGCCAGCGTGAATATCGCTCCGCCCATCACGCCGCCCATTGCGTTTCGGTGGTTGTGGGTCAAGACGACGCTGGTCAGGGCGTGCGCGTCGTCCAGTTCCTCCAAAACAATGCCGTTTGCGGAGGCGAAGCCGTCGTCTTTGAAATAGGCCCGTGCCTCTTCAAGTGTCTTGAAAGTTCCCATGGGTTTTGTCCTCCGCAGCTGAGTTGTTTTTTACCGAACGCTGAACTCCGTTGATTTAAAATTGGAATAATAGCGCACCTTTTGGACGGTGACCTTGATGACGCAGTAGTCCGGATCGGTGACGCCCTGGCTGTAGTACTGCTCGTCGCCCTCCCGCCAGATCCGCTCCTTGGTGGCGGCATCCTCCAGGATTTCGGCGATGCCCGCCAGACTGACTCCGCGGAAGAAACGGCGGTCCACGAAGTATATGCTTGCTTTCGGGTTGTTCCTGAACGCGTTCACCTTTTCGCTGGAGGTGTTGGTTGTGAAGAAGAACTCGCGAAGGCCATGCCGTTCCCGTGGCTTCAGCATGGCGCGGGTGACGGGGAAGCCGTCCTTGTCCAGGTAACAAAGTTGTGCGATGGAGCACTTGTCAATCAAAGTGCTGAGCGTTTTCTCTGGAAGGCGAATCATTTTCATCTCTGTGTGTCATGCCTCGTGGACGCGCTTGCCGGTGAGGTGTTCTGGCACGAGGCAGAAAACCTGGACGCGTGCGCCAGCCTGCTGAATCTCCCGCTCGATGTCCTCCTCGCTGGGGTTGAAGCGCCGCGCCAGCTCTCGGCAGAGTTCCAGGGCGAAAGCGTGGTCCTCCACGAACTCGATATGCCCGAAGGCCACGACGCTTCGGAAGGTGTAGGCCCATCCGCCTTCGTCCCGCACGCCGTCGTCGATGACCGTGAACGCTGCCCGGCTGTCTTTGCGCAGGGCGTCGATCTTGTGTCCCTCTTTCGCACCGTGGAAGTAGATGCGTCCGTCCGCCTCGCGGTAATGTGGATTCAGCCAGACGCCGTAGGGCCAGCCGTCGTCGCCGATTAGAGACAGCACGCCGCGTTTGGCATGTTTCAGGACCTCCAGCGCCTCCGCGTCAGGGAGTTGCTGTTTGCTTCGCCTCATTGGTCTAAAAGTCATTTATCTTGATGATTATAAAGTAGTTAGATTATATAAACTTACTTGACGGGAAAATCGAAGTAAGTCTCCGGATACGGTTCGTCAGCGAAAGTGAAGTGCCACCATTCCTCATTGAGCGGCTTGAAGCCGTGGTGCGTCATCGCGGCACGAAGCATCATCCGATTGTGGAATTGTTCCGCGCTGATGGCGCCGTTCTGAGGCTTTGTGCCGCCCGTGTATTCGCCGGTTTCGGGGTTTCCGCACCAGTCGGGGTGGCTTTCCTTGCCGAACCAGTCGAAGGCACCGCCCATGTCCACTTCCTTACCCGTGGCCATGTTGAGGAGCGTCAAATCCACGGTGCTGCCGCGGCTGTGGCCGGACTTCGCGACGAGATAGCCCCGCTTGAAAAGTGCGGACTTGTCCAGATTGGGATAGAAGAACGGCTTCATCCGCGTGTCGGCCAGGTCGTCGGTCCACTTCATGAAGTGCGCCACGGCGCGTTGCGGGCGGTAGGCATCGTAGATCTTGAGACGGTATCCCTGCACCATCATGTTGTCGCTCGCCGCCTTGAGCGCATGTGCGGCCTCCGCCGTGAGGAGCGCGGTCGGCCGTTCGTAGCCGTCGATGCGGTCGCCCACGAAATTGTAGGTCGAATAGTAGCGGATTTCCAAAATGGCATCGGGGACGACCTCCGCAAGTCGCACAAAGCCTTCGGGGACAGTGTCCATTGTCGGTTAGGTAGGGAGGAAAAGTGTCATTGCCGGCGGGATATCATTGACCGGATGGCAAGGCGCCGATGCCTTGCAGAATTCCCGCAATGCCGGTGGCGGCGACGTCTCCCACGATTTTCCCGTCGGCGTCGAAGGTGTAGAAGTTCATGACCGTCGTCGAGAAACCTCTGCCGTTGGGCTGGAGTCCCGTAAAGGGGGCGCTGCCCGTGAAGGTCCCCGTGCATAGCCATTGCACTGCGACGGTTGTCTCGTCGGCCACCATCTTCTCCAGTTTCCACTGCACATCGGGGAAGCTCTGTCGCATGAGTTCCACGACGCTGAGGTAGCCTTTTGCTCCGTAGAGGGGCGTGGGCGAAACCGGCGTCGTGAAGGCGGCGGTCGCGGAAATCAGCTTCTCGCCCAGCGACAAGTCGTTGGTGTTGATGCATTGCTCGAACTTGCGCATCGCCTTGCGGTTGCGCTCGATGGCTGTATCGTTGTCTGGCATGGATGAAATTCTCCGGGTTAATAGGGTGCACCCCATTCGTTATTCGACCATTGTTTTAAAATAAAGTCACTTTAATAATCTGCCAGTCGTTGCGGGCAGGGAATTGCATTTCTACAAATTCTACGGGAGCTGCCGCCCCCGTACCCCTGCAATTTGAAAAAACAGCTTTTAAGTACCATCACGGGGAATATGGCTTTAAAATAAAGTCACTTTAATAATCTGCCAGTCGTTGCGGGCAGGGTAGTCGCAGAGTGAAACAATTTCACAGGATATTTTTCGTTTAAATGGCAACGCACTTGTAAAAGGAAGAATCATCGAATGGAGGAATATCCATGAGTCGTCTTATGCCAGTCATCGCCTTGCTCTCTGTCTCGTTTCTGCTTGCGCAGGAACTGGAATGCACGGACAATCTGTGCTTCTTGCCTTCTGCGCAGACTGTCAGCCAGGCTGAGACGTCGGTTGCTCCCGAATACATCTGCCTGTCGCCTGTCGCGGAGGTCAAGGTTGAGCCGCTGCCGCAGAAGGCGCGGCTGAAGACTCTGGAGGGCAAGACGATTGCGCTGGTCGGCGGAAGTTTCATGGCCTCCGTGACGCACCCGGAGCTGAAGCGGCTGATTCTGGAGGAATATCCGACCGCTAAGGTCTATCTGCTCAATGAAATCGGATCGGCGGGGCCCTATCCACGGCCTGGAGTCGTGCGCCACGAAAAGGATGAATTTCAGCGTAAATTGCTGGAATTTCAAGTTGATGCGGTTATTTCCGGCAACGGCGGCTGCGGACTTTGCACTCCGAAGGAGACCGGAAGTTGCATCGCGGCGGAGGTCATAGGCATCCCCTCCGTGATGATTGCCGCACCCGGCTTCGTGAGGCAGGCGAAAACCACGGCGGCGACGGCGGGCATCGGCATCCTGCGCGTTGCGGAATACCCAGGCGCCTTCGCTTCCCACACGCGAGAGGAACTCCTGCAAAACACGCGCGAGGTCCTCTGGCCACAAATCAAGGCGGCGCTGACCACGCCATTCACCACCGAGGAATTTCAGGAGGCAAGCCCGTCCACGGCAGATGCCGTCGCTGCCGATCTCGTCGGCTCTTTCGACGATATCCAGCGAATTTTCCGCGACTCGGGATGGACGGACGGACTGCCAATCATCCCGCCGACAACGGCCGCCGTGGCGGAGTTCCTGAAGTTCACTGACCTGGAATCCGACCACGTGGTGGGCGAGATTCCACCCGCCCAACGCACGGTCACGGTGCGCCATGTGGCGGTAAACGGTGTGATGGCAGGCTGCCCGCCCGAGTTCATGCCGTTGCTCCTCGCTTTCGCGGAGGCGATGAAGGACGGCAATTTCCGCCGAACGCTGGTCTCAACCCATGCCTGGACACCATACTGCTGGCTGAACGGCCCAGTTGCCCGACAACTTGGATTCGATAGCGCCCAGGGCGAAATCTCCGAGCCGAAGAATGCCGTTTTCGGGCGTTTCATCAACCTCGCGCTCCTCAATCTCGGTGGATACAAGGTCAAGGAGAACCGCATGGGGACCTTCGGCTACCTGATGCCGTGGTGCCTCGTGGAGGACGACCAGGCCGCACTGGAGGCCGGCTGGAAGCCATATCATCTTCAGCGAGGCTTCGCGCTGAACGAGTCCACGCTTTCGGCGGCATCGGCAATCAACTGGGGGAATAACCTCGTGCCCGCGACTTCCGATGCGGTGAAGATCAAGGACATGATGGCCTGGGACGCCGTGGAGAAGCAGCAGATGGCCGTGGGAAGCGGGATGCCCTGCGTCTATCGCACCTTCCTGCTTACCCCAGACGTGACGAAAGCACTGTCCACGCAGTATCCCTCGAAGGAGGCGCTGGAGCAGGCGCTTGTGGAGACCGCGCGTGTTCCGCTGGCACAGAGGACATTCGCCAACTACTGGGGGAATCCAGGCAGTTCGTTCGATGGCAAAGCGTCCTCCTTTGCGAACCACCAGGCACGAATTGCGGAAGAAGAACATTCGACCATGACCGCGACTCCGCCCTGGCTGGAATGGATTGGCGCCAAGAGCCTGGAGACCGTCCCCGCCATGCAGGAGGGCAAGAGCGTCTTCCTGGTCACGGGCGATCCGACGCGCAACAAGGAACTGTGCCTGCCAGGCGGAGGTTCCGTCACTGTGAAAATCGTCCTTCCCGCCGACTGGGATGCGCTGATGGCCGAACGCGGATACCAGCCGCTTTCCTCCTTCTATCTGAAATCGGATTTGCGGCCGGACCGCCCCAAGCCGCTTCCTAAGGGGGATTCACGGCCAGGCGTGCGTGGCGACAGGCAGAACCAGCGGCCTCGCCGTCCTTCCGCCAGACCTCCGCAGTGATTTTACCTCTTGGCTTTGGTTCCACGAAGACATCTGATTGAGCTGCCGCCTCCGTGGCTCTGCGACTTGAAAAAACAGCTTAGTTCTCTGTTCTCAATGGGATATAGTTCTTAATTCTTCCAGGGGTGTTTGTAGAGGGAGAACAGCCCAAGTGTCATGCACAAGGGGAATAGCGTTGCTACAAGCAAGCCGATTTTCAGGTTTTCACCAGTTGCTTCTGCCACTTTCCCTACTATTGCGGGGCTTATTGTTGCGCCAAGGTCTCCCGCCATTGCCAGAAAGGCGAACATGGCGGTTCCGCCGGCAGGACACGTTCGCGAAGAAATACTGATTGTCCCCGGCCACATGATTCCCACGGCAAGACCGCAGAGGGCGCAGCCGACCAGGCCCAAGATTGCCCAGGTTGCCAGCGATGCCAATAAATAACACGCGGTCGCGAAAATGCCACATAACAGCATTGTTTTGACCAAGTTCAGCTTATAACTCATCTGCCCATACAGCATGCGGGAGATGCCCATGAACACGGCAAAGAGGCACGGACCTGCCAAATCGCCAACCACTTTGGAAACTTTCAGGGCCGACTCGGTGAACGCTGAAGCCCATTGAGCCATCGTGGCCTCAGAGGCACCGGCGCAAATCATCAATAGTATCATCAGCCAGAATATCGGGACGCACATCAACTGGCGAATGCCCATGCTCTTGCCATCTTCGACCAGTTTCTCAATGGGACAGCTGATGAAATTAAATGCATTGTACAATGGGATTAACGACCAAAGAATCGTCAGGATTTTCCAATGTTCGATACCGAAAACGGCAAAAAACAAGGTCGATCCCAAAATTACGCTTACGGCACCCCAGCAATAAAAGGAATGCAACAGGCTCATTACGCCGTCCTTGTTTTCAAATGGACATGCTTCGACAATCGGACTTAGCAGAACTTCAATCAATCCGCTTCCGACCGCATAAAGCACGACCGCGATCAAGATTCCAGTAAATGGTTCCGGCAGTAAGCCTGGCAAAATCGTCATGGACAATAAGCCGGCAGATGACAAAACCTGCGAGGCGATCACGCAGATCCTGTATCCAATTTTATCTGCAAATTTGGAAGCGGCAACATCCACAAGCAATTGCGCCAAATAAAAGGTCAGCGGAATCAGGGCGATTTTATCCAGGCTGATTCCATACGTCCCCTTGAAAGTCAAAAAGAGCAACGGCGTGAAATTTGCCGAAATCGCCTGGGTTACGAATCCGAGATAGCAGGCTGTCAATGTTTTTTTATAGTTTTTCTGCTGTGTCATGGTATTTCTTTGCCGTTGTCATAGTGCGGGGCTGTGGACACTATACTATATACTTGATCCAGGCAATTTGATTCAAGCCAGAACGAGATAATTGCCACAAATACATCCGCGCAATTCCTTTGCATGAATTATCACATCGTTCGCCTGAACCCGTGAATTTTACTCTGTGCTTGCAGCAGCAGCCACAGCCCGTAAAAACTGAGCAGGAGAATGACATACCCGACACCAGTCAGTGCCGTTTCCACCCCATTTCCCGGCATCTCGAAAGATGACGTAATACTTTCTATATATATGAGATAGAATAGATAAATGAGCGTTGCTATCAATCCGGTCGCGGCCACGAGAAAGCAGCCCCGCAGCGTGTGTCGCAACCACCGCCGCCGAGGGACAATGGACTGCGCAAGGCTTGCCAGCAAGCACATCAGGAAACCGATGGAACCGACGAGCAACCCAACGCACCACCAATCTGTCGGATCGAAATCCACCAAACTAAGCCATTCCGTGCGCAAAAACAACAGCGCGAAGACCGCGACGGACAGCCAGGGCAGCACGAACAGAAGCGTCAGCCCGAAGAAGGCGCCGGCGGCCGGCGCATCCCGAAAGAAAATGGCTCGGAGAAGTTTTTTCATGGCTAGTAAGATAGTACCATAATATAAGCGGTAAAACAGATGTCGGCGCGGCTTGTTCGGCCAGCCCCGCGCGGCTGTACAGAAAGTTCCGGAAAAGGACCGGAAAGCAAGAAAATGGACCGAAGGAGTTTGCAGACAAGTGAACAGACATTATAGTAAAAACGGTTTCCGCGTTTCTGGCTGATGGTTGGAAATAGGGGGAAAAGTTATCGTTCATCATCGGAGGTGCCTCATGCCACTCGGAATCAACAACCAAGAACTCTTCACGAATGCCCAATTCCAGCAATTCGTGGAGTTTGCGCAGACATCAAAGGCCGGCAGCATAGCCCAAAGCACCACTGCCCCTCTCGTTCCCGATGGCAAGCCGCATTCCATCGCCGGCACGACGGAAAACTGGTTCAGCAAGCTGATCCGCTCCTCCGCGGCAAAGGAAGCCAACAACTATACCCGAACCATCTTCAGGGACTCCATCGCCAAGATGTTCGGCGGGGAAAACAACATCCCCGACAGCGTCAAGGACGCGATGAAGATGGCTGACTACGACAAGGGAAAGCCCCTGACCGCGCGACGCATCCTCGCCGTCAAGGCCGCCATCGACCAGGTGGCCGAGCAATTCACGACCGGCGTCGAGGCCAACAAGGCGAAATTTGCCAACAGTGACAAGAACGGGCAGGCCAGCAAGCTGATCGAGACCGCCTTCACCGCCTG